>JAEWNM010000259.1 GCA_023392755.1 Bacillota bacterium | reverse complement strand
GGCCTGCTCGAGCCCGGCGGCGATGGCGTGGGAAGTCACATCCCCCTGCTTGCGGTAGTACAGATCAAATACGGCACGGTTTTTCTGCATGTTGTGCTTCCAATAGCCGTACATCATTGTAAGCTGGTATAAATCCGTCATAAGTGTCAAATTGCGCATGATATGTCCTCCTGTGTGCATACAAAAACAGTTTTACTTGATAGAAGAAGCCGGATAGATTGCAAGCGCCGCGGCCGGAAAGGATAATGATACCAGCGCGATAAAGGCGGTGTGCGCAAGAAGCGTGCCACCCATGCCGCGCCAAAAGAAAAGGAATATGGACAAGGCGGCTGTCATCAGCCAAAGGGGAACAGCGGCCGCAAATCCTTTTCTGGGCTTGCCGCCCCAAGGCCAGGTGACGGAGGCGGCACAAAGCACGAGAACCAGTATGCTGAGCCAAGGCCATACATAAGGGGGCAAGGGGTTGCGGCTGGCATACAAAAGGTAGAAGGAATGCACGAGAAACACAAACGCTGCGACAACGGGCAGCGCCGAGCCGCCGATTTTCAGCATGCGCAATGCGAATACTCCTAATACAACAGCCATGGCCAGTATGCTTACCCATTGGGAAACGCGTATCGTTCCGTTCAGCCACATCAGGCTGTCAAGGCGCAATCCTTCCACCACGGCACGCCCCGCACCATAAAGCAAAAGATACCAGAGAAACACATCGCCCCGCCGTGTCATGCGCTTGCGGAAAAGCATCAAAAGCGCAAAGGAAAGCAGGTCCCACATGGACTCATAAAAAAAAGTGGCCAGATGCCAGGTGCCGCCTGTGACGCCGGGGATAAAGACCGCAAAGGGGAAAAACTGCCATGCAGCATGCGTTACCTCTTCCCCGTATGCTTCCATATTGAAATAGTTGCCCCAGCGGCCCAGGGCCTGGGCCAGAACCACGGAAGGCGCGAACATGTCCAGCAGGGAGAGCAGGCTTAGTTTTTTGCGCCTTGCGTTCAGCCATACGCCCAGAAGGCCGCCCAACAGCGCGCCGTAGATAGCCACGCCGCCCTCCCATACATACAGTATACGGACCAGGTTGCCGGAAAATTGATTCCAGTCAAAAGCTACATAGTACAGCCTTGCGCCGATGATGCCAAGGGGGATGGCCCAAAGCGCGCTGTCGATGGCGGTATCGTGTGGCAGCCCCAGCCGTTTTTCTTCACGTCCGCAAAGAAACAACCCCAGCGCAATGGCACTGACGATAATCAGGCTGTACCAGGGAACAAAGCCGAATGCCAACCGTCCAGGCTGCTGCAAAGCCGACAACACCCCCTTTCCCAATGTTTTCATCATTATATTCTTGCCCCCAAATGCTGTCAAGCATGCGCCGGTTTCCCGTGATGAACCGAACTGTATGCAATGTATGAATAAGAATATGCATCCAAGAGCCTACAATTTTCTGAAAGTGGTTGTCATGCGGCGGATTGTAGGCTATAATATTCGGGAATTGAGCGTGAGGAAAGCATGAAGATAAGGCGTAGCGCTGCGGCAGGAAACAACCCGGACCGTATGAACAGGGGAGGGACGCCTTGCAAAAGGGTTCGTTCTTATTTCCTTTATTTTACGTTCCGTCCGGTGCTTTGCTTCAGGCATCCTGCGCACATCATTTATACATCCTGAACACGCAGTCCAAAGGGACCGCGTGTTTATTATGAAAAGGAGGAACCTCCCGTGAGTAAAGTCCATGTGTTCGACCATCCGCTGATCCAGCACAAGTTGAGCCTCATGCGGGACAAAAACACCGG
Organism: Bacillota bacterium; assembly: GCA_023392755.1. GTDB lineage: Bacteria > Bacillota > Clostridia > Christensenellales > Aristaeellaceae > JAEWAH01. The sequence goes on along the minus strand of JAEWNM010000259.1, from coordinate 14,775 downwards.
CGCCAAAGAATTCCGTGAGCTCCTTGAAGAAATTTCCATGCTGATGGTGTACGAGGTGACAAGGGACCTGCCCACGGAAGAGGTGGATGTGGAAACGCCCATCTGCTGGACCAAAACGCGTATCTTAAGCGGAAAGAAGCTGGGGATCGTTCCAATCCTAAGGGCCGGGCTTGGCATGGTGGACGGCGTTACAAAGCTCATACCCGCCGCAAAAGTAGGGCACATCGGCCTGTACCGTGATCCCGCAACGCTTCAGCCCGTGGAATACTACTGCAAGCTGCCCGCCGATTCGGAAAACAGGGAGCTGTTGCTTCTGGACCCGATGCTGGCTACCGGCGGAAGCGCCAGCGCTGCCATCAGCTTCATCAAAAAGCGCAACTGCTTCAATGTGCGGCTCGTCAGTCTCATTGCCGCTCCGGAGGGAATTGCGCGGGTAACAAAGGATCATCCTGATGTGGATATCTATGTGGCCTGCATGGACGAGAAGCTTAACGATCACGGCTATATCGTACCAGGCCTTGGGGACGCGGGAGACAGGCTTTTCGGCACCAAATAACCGGATAATTTGCAAGGCGGTGAATGAAATTGTCTCTGGAGTTGCTCAAAAGCATAAAGGAGGCGGAAGCCCAGGCGGAATCGGGGCGCGCAAACGCCCAGCGGGAAGCCAGGGAAATGATAAAGGGCGTAACGGACGCATGTACGGAAAACGAGCGCCATGCTGCGGTGGAACACCGTACTCTTTTCCAAAACATGCTGGAGGAAAAGAAAGTGCAGGTGGAGCAGCAATTGAGGCAGCTTGCAAGCGGCAGCCAAAAAGGCCGGGAGGAGCTGCTCAAAAGTGCACACAAACGCCTGAACGTAGCGGCTGACAGTATCGTGAAGAGGGTATTGAACGATGGCCATCGTTGAAATGAAGCGTCTGACGCTCCTGGCGCTTATCAAGGACAGGGAGAAGCTTCTAAAAGCCATCCAGCGCATGGGCTGCATTCAGATTACTGACATCCCGGAGGAGGGTTTGCAGCCCTTTTTGGCCAAAGAAGACGATCTTAAAAAGGCGGAGGAAGAGATTGTCCGCCTTCGCTGGACGATTGATAAGCTTAGCCGCTATGACACGGTAAAGCCGCCCCTGTTCGGCAACAAGCCGGAAGTGTCAAGGGAGCAGGCGGAGGAAGTTCTGTCCCGGAAGGAAAGCCTTTTGCTGGCTGTTTCGGAAACGGAAAGATGCGAGCGGCAAACAGGCGAATTGAAGGGCCAGGAAGCACGTTTGCATGCTTCCATCGAGCAATTTGCGCCCTGGGCCGGCCTGGATATACCCGCGCACCTTATCCACAATACCCGTGATACGGTGCAGCAGGCCGGAACCATGGCCAGAAAAGCCTTTCTTGATGTTTCGGCGAAATGGGCGTCGGAGCCCGCGGTACTTATGGAAGTGGGAGCTCAGCAGGAAACGGTGTGTGTGTATGCCGTATCGCACCTGACGGTGGGCCATGCTTTTCAGGCCGATTTAAAAGAAGCCGGTTTCACGCCGATGGCGTTTGGGGACATGCAGGGTACCCCTCGCCAGCAGCTTGATGCTTGGGAAAAAGAGCTTGCCGTGGTTTTTGACGGGTATAAACAGTTGGAGTCCAAGCTGGCATCCCAGGCCAAGGAGCTTAAGGATTTGAGAATACTGTTTGATATCCTCACAGCCCAGCGCGACAGGCTTCAGGCGGCGAACCGCTTTGCCGCCACGGAAACGACCTTTCTTTTAAAAGGCTGGGTGCCATCCGCTATGGTTGACATCGTAAAGGAGAAGCTGTCAAAGGTTTCGCCTTCCGTATGCATGGAAGCCAACACGCCGGAGGAGGGGGATGATCCCCCTGTCATGCTGCGCAATAACCGCGCGGCGGCCCCCTTTGAGATGGTGGTATCGGGCTTTTCCCTGCCGGCGCCTTACAGCCTTGATCCAACGTTGGTCATGATGCCCTTCTTTGCCTGCTTTTTCGGCATGATGGTATCGGACGCAGGCTATGGGCTGCTTATGGCGCTGGTGATCCCGCTGATCATCAAGCTGGCCAAGCCATCCACAGGCGCAAAGCGCCTGATGTGGATATTGTCGATTGGCGGCGTTTCCACATTGTTCTGGGGCTTTATGTACAATACCTGGTTTGGCTTTGCGCCCCTGCCCGTTTTCTTTGACCCCATTAACAATGCCTTGCCCGTTATGGCGCTTTGCGTAGGCATCGGCGCTGTGCATCTGTTCACCGGTTTGTTTGTGGGCGCATCGCTGAACTTCAGGCGGGGAAAACCACTGGACGCGCTTTATGACCAATTCAGCTGGTTTATGCTGGTCGTGGGCCTGGGCCTCTTGATACTGCCTGCAACGGCTCAGATTGGGAAGGTTTTGGCAATTGCCGGCGCGGGCATCATTTTGCTAACCGCCGGACGCAACAAGAGCAAAAATCCCTTCAAGCGCCTGATCAGCGGCTTGGGTGCGCTGTATGGCGTTACAAGCTGGGTGAGCGACCTTTTAAGCTATATGCGCCTTTTCGGCATGGGGCTGGCTACGGGTGTGATCGGCATGGTCATCAACCAGTTGGTAGGCATGGTGTTTTCAGCCGGGATTATAGGCAAAATCCTTGGAGCCGGCTTGTTTGTGGGCGGACACCTGTTCAACGCGGGTATCAACATTCTGGGCGCCTATGTACACTCCTGCCGTCTGCAGTACATTGAGTTTTTCGGGAAATTCTATGAGGACGGCGGAAAACCGTTTATGCCCCTGGAGGAAAACACGCGTTACGTACGCATCAAGGATGCCTGAAGGGTGCGTTGATGCGACGAAATACAAATCGACTATATTTCTGAGGAGGATATTACGATGTCTATTGGTCAGATTCTCGCGCTTTTCGGTGCAGCTCTCGCGGTCTTGCTTTCCGGCATGGGTTCAAGCAAAGGCGTCGGCCTGGCAGGCGAAACGAATGCCGGCGTTTCCACGGAGAATCCGGAAGTCAACTCCAAGCTTCTTGTTTTGCAGCTGCTGCCGGCCACGCAGGGCATATACGGCTTCCTGATTGCCGTCATCGTACTGATCAATACCGGCGTTTTGGGCGGCGCGATGAAGGCGGTATCCATTGAGCAGGGCCTTGCCTATATCGTCAGCTGCCTGCCCATTGCCATCGTCGGATACTATTCCGCCATAAAGCAGGGCAAGGTGGCTGCGGCGGGCATGCTGATGACAGGCCAGCGCCCCGATATGAGCGGCAAAGGCATCACCATGACCGTTATGGTTGAAACCTATGCCGTGCTTGCGCTGCTGGTTTCCTTCCTGATGGTCAATTCCATCAGGCTGTAAGGAGAGCTGTCATGAACGCACAAGCCATCCTGGAAAAGATCGGCGACGATGGCCTGAAGGCCGCCGCCGCTCTGCTCAAGGAAGCGGGGGAGCGGGCGGAGTCCATACGCGCCGCGTCCGACCGAAAGATTGCAATGATGCGGGAGCAGATAGTCGCCCAGGCCCGGGAGGAAGCGGAAGTCATGGCACAGCGCATGCAGCGCATGGCTGAGCTTGACGAGCGCAAGCTTCTGCTTACCGCCAAGCGGGAACTGATGGATAAGGCCTTCGAGGCCGCCCTTCAAACGCTGCGGCAAATGGAGCCTGAAAAGGCGGAAGCGTTTTTTCTCTCCCTGGCGGTTTCCGCCGCCAAGGGAACTGAATCGCTGCTGATCTGCGAGAAGAACAGCGGCTGGTTTTCCCCTGCCTTTGTGGAAAAGGCCAACGCTACGCTTGCGGCGGCGGGCAAGCCCGGGAAGCTTACACTAAGCCCGGAGCGCCGCCAAGGCTTAACGGGCGTGATCCTTCTTGGCGACGGCATGGAAATCAACTGCACGCTGGAAGCTATTATTTCCTCCCGGCGGCTGGAGCTGGAGGCCGAGGTGGCCGCCATCCTGTTTGCATGACCCTACGTATCAACGAAAGGAGGGCTGGGCCTTGCCGCAGATGAGCATACCATATGCCGTGGGCCGTATACGCGTGCTGCAGCGGGATATGCTGGATAAAACCCGGCTGGAAAGGCTGCTTTCCGCAGCCTCCTTCACGGAGGCGCAAAAGGCGCTTTCGGAGATCGGATGGGCCAATGTGGAAGGGACGGATTACGAGCAGGCATCCTTAAAGCATGTGGAAAAGGCTTGCAAACTAGTCCGCGCCATAACGCCCGAACCCGGGATTACCGATTGTTTTTTGCTGCGCTATGATATACATAATCTGAAAACCCTCTTAAAATCCCGCGCGCTGGGGGAAAAGGCCGCGTACCTTTCGGAATGCGGCACACTGCCCGTTTCCCTCCTGGCCCATGCCGTGGCAGAACACAGCTATAAAAAGCTGCCGCCTGTATTGAGGGAGGCCATGGAAGCGCTGGAAAAGCACCTTGCGGTGCAGCCCGATGCCATGGAGATCGACATAAGGCTCGATCACGTCATGTACCGTATGGTTTTTCAAGAGCTGCAAAATGAAAAGGCACCTTTGGTTTTGCAGTATTTCAAGGCCAGGGTGGATATTTTGAATGCCGTGATGCTGCTAAGGGCCAAGGCCATGGGCCGGGATGGCACCTTTCTCAAGTCGGTGCTGATTGCAGGCGGTACACATTCCATGGAAACATGGCAGAACACGGCCCAGAATACTGAAAAACTGCCCAGGCTGCTTGGTGCGTACGGGCACAGCGTGGTATCCGCCGCCCAGGACGCTCTTTTGGACAGCGGTAAGCTGCCCGCGCTGGAAAAGGCCATGGACGACGCATTGCTTTCGCTGTTCACCCCTTATCGCATGGCGCCACTTTCCCTGGAGCCCGTCATCGGCTATCTTTTGGCGGCGGAGCGGGAAGCGGCGGCTGTGCGGCTGATACTGGCAGGCAAGGCTAACGGCTTCTCCCCGGAGGCCATTCGGGAAAGGATGCGTGAACTGTATGGCCGGTAAAACCATGGGCGTGGTGGGCGAGCGGGACGCCGTACTGGCCTTTAAGGCCATTGGCATGAAAGTGATCCCCACCAAAACGCCGGAGGAAACGACGGCCGCCCTTTTCCGCCTGGCAAAGGAAGGCGTTCCCGTGATTTTCATCACGGAAGCCGCGGCCCGTCAGGTGCCCGAGGCATTGGAACGGTATAAAACCTCTCCGGATACGGCGATCATCCCGATCCCCGGCAGCCAGGGCGCAGACGGCTTTGGCATGGCGAAGGTTCGGGCCAATGTGGAGAAGGCCATCGGAGCGGACATTTTATTCAATAACGACAGGAAAGAGGAGTAGTGAACATGGCTCTGGGAACCATTGTAAAGGTTGCCGGCCCCTTGATTGTGGCGGAAAACATGGCTGATGCCCGCATGTACGATGTGGTGCGCGTCAGCAAAAACCGCCTGGTGGGCGAGATTATTGAGTTGCGCGGCGACCGTGCGTCCATCCAGGTCTATGAAGAAACCTCCGGCCTGGGGCCGGGGGAACCGGTGGAGTCCACCGGCGCGCCCCTTTCCGTGGAATTGGGACCAGGCCTCATCGAATCGATTTTCGACGGCATTCAGCGGCCCCTGACCGCCATCCGGGAGAAGGTGGGGGAGCGGATTGTCCGCGGCGTGGAGGTTCCTTCCCTGAACCGGGAAAAGCAGTGGGCGTTTGAACCCCGCCTGATGGCAGGCGATACTGTACAGCCGGGAGATGTCCTGGGCATCGTGCAGGAAAGCGCGGTTGTGGAACATCGCATCATGGTGCCAAAGGGCGTCCATGGCACGGTGAAGTCCATTCATAACGGCGCGGCCCGGGTAGAGGATGTAATCTGCGTTGTTGCGGATGAGAACGGCACGGACCAGCAAGTAACCATGCTGCAAAAATGGCCGGTGCGCCGCGGCCGCCCGTACCTGGAAAAGCTGGCGCCCCAGGCACCCATGGTCACGGGGCAGCGCGTTGTCGATACGCTCTTTCCCATTGCCACAGGCGGTGTTGCAGCCGTACCCGGCCCCTTCGGCTCGGGCAAGACGGTGGTGCAGCACCAACTGGCCAAGTGGGCCGATGCCGATATTATCGTATATGTTGGCTGCGGCGAGCGCGGCAATGAAATGACCGATGTTTTGATGGAATTTCCAGAATTGCACGATCCCCGTACCGGCGAATCGCTGATGAAGCGCACGGTGCTCATTGCCAATACATCCGATATGCCTGTGGCGGCCAGGGAAGCTTCCATATACACAGGCATTACCATCGCGGAGTACTACCGCGATATGGGTTACAAGGTAGCCATCATGGCCGACTCCACCAGCCGCTGGGCGGAGGCGCTTCGCGAAATGAGCGGACGCCTTGAAGAAATGCCGGGTGAGGAGGGCTATCCCGCCTATCTGTCTTCCCGTATTGCCGAGTTTTACGAGCGGGCAGGCCTTGTGCGCTGCCTTGGCGGCGATGGGCGGATGGGCGCCATTACAGCCATCGGCGCGGTTTCCCCTCCCGGCGGCGACATCTCCGAGCCCGTTTCCCAGGCCACGCTTCGCATCGTGAAGGTTTTCTGGGGATTAAGCGCCCAGCTGGCCTATAAGCGCCATTTTCCGGCCATTGACTGGCTGCTCTCCTATTCCCTGTACATCGACCGCCTGTCTTCCTGGTTTACCGACAGCGTATCCCCGGAGTGGAATGAGCTTCGAGGCAGCGCCATGCGTGTACTGCAGGAGGAAGCGGAACTTGATGAAATCGTCCGCCTGGTGGGCATCGACGCGCTGAGCTGGAAGGACCGTCTCACCATGGAAGTGGCGCGTTCCATCCGCGAGGATTATCTGCATCAAAACGCCTTTGACGAGGTGGATACATACACCTCCTTGGAAAAGCAGTTCCGCATGCTGCGGCTTATCCTGGAGTATGGCATGAAAGGCCGCGCGGCGCTGGATGCCGGCGCGAACCTGTCCCAGATCATCGGCCTGCCTGTCCGGGAGCGCATTGGCCGGGCCAAGTATATTCCCGAATCCGAAATCAAGCAGTTTGACCAGATCGAAGCAGAGCTCAGCAGCCAGACGGCCGCGCTGATGGACCAAGGAGGGCTTTAAGGTATGCTGAAGGAATATCGCACCATCAAGGAGGTCGTAGGCCCGCTGATGCTGGTGGAGCATGTGTCCGGCGTCACCTACAATGAGCTGGTGGAAATTCAGCAGGCCACTGGTGAGGTTCGCAGCGGACGCGTGCTGGAGGTAAACGGCGACAAGGCGCTGGTGCAGCTTTTTGAAAGCAGCAACGGCCTGCGCATTGACAACAGTACTGCCCGCTTTCTGGGCCGCAGCATTGAGCTTTCCGTTTCTATGGATATGCTGGGCCGTGTATTCAGCGGCATGGGCACACCCAGGGACGGCGGTCCCGCGCTGATCCCCGAAAAGCGCATGGACATCAACGGCGAGCCTTTGAATCCCGCCGCACGGGACTATCCCAGTGAGTTCATTCAAACAGGCATTTCCGCCATTGATGGCCTGAACACACTGGTCCGCGGCCAGAAGCTGCCCGTGTTTTCCGGCAGCGGCCTGCCCCACGCCCAATTAGCTACGCAGATTGCCCGCCAGGCCAAGGTTCTGGGCACCGACAGTAAGTTTGCGGTGGTATTTGGCGCAATCGGCATCACCTTTGAGGAAGCCGATTACTTTATCAGCGACTTTCGGCGCACCGGGGCAATAGAACGCGCCGTTCTTTTCATGAACCTGGCCAACGATCCGGCCATAGAGCGCATTGCAACACCGCGCATGGCGCTAACCGCCGCGGAGTATCTGGCTTATGAAAAGGGTATGCACGTGCTGGTCATATTGACCGACATCACCAACTACGCCGAGGCCTTGCGCGAGGTTTCAGCCGCCCGCAAGGAAGTGCCGGGCCGCCGCGGCTATCCCGGCTACCTGTATACCGACCTGGCTTCCATGTACGAGCGGGCCGGCCGTGTTATCGGCAAGGAAGGCTCCATCACGCAGATTCCTATCCTGTCCATGCCGGAGGATGACAAGACCCACCCCATACCCGACCTGACGGGTTACATCACCGAAGGCCAAATCATCCTCAGCAGGGAGTTGCATAGAAAGGGCGTGCAGCCGCCCATCGACGTCATGCCCTCCTTGTCCCGCCTGAAGGATAAGGGCATCGGCGCCGGAAAAACCCGTAAGGACCATGCCGCCACCATGAACCAGCTTTTCGCCGCCTATTCCCGCGGCAAGGATGCCAAGGAACTGGCGGTTATCCTGGGCGACGCGGCCTTAACCGATATCGACAAGAAGTACGCGGCCTTTGCCGACGCCTTTGAGCGGGAATATGTTTCCCAGGGCTACAATGCCAACCGCGGCATCGAGGAAACGCTGAAGCTGGGCTGGAAGCTGCTGGCCATGCTTCCGCGAACAGAACTCAAGCGTATCCGGGATGATATGCTGGATGAGTACCTGCCCAAAACCCAGGAGGAGGAAGCGTAATGGCATCCACCCTTCGCGTAAGTCCAACGCGCATGGAGTTGACCCGCGTCAAAAGGCGGCTTGTCACGGCCAAGCGGGGCCACAAGCTACTTAAAGATAAGCGGGATGAAATGGTGCGCCAGTTCATCGCCATCATCCGGGAAAACTACACGCTGCGCCGTGAAGTGGAGCAGGAATTGAGCGGGGCGCTGCGCAATTTCGCCATGGCCAGGGCGGTAATGGATCCCAACGCATTGGAGGAGGCCGTTCTGTATCCGGCTCGCCAGGCGAAGGTAACCATCGGACAAAGGAATATATTATCGGTCAAGGTGCCAACCATCACGGTGGATGATGCGTCGCTATCTGAAACGGTGCTGCCCTACGGCCTGGCGGAAACCTCCGCCCAACTTGACGGGGCCATCGCCATCATGGCCCAGGTGCTGCCCAAGCTTTTACGCCTGGCGGAGATTGAAAAGACTTGCAACCTGCTGGCCGATGAAATTGAGAAGACGCGCCGGCGCGTGAACGCGCTGGAATATGTGATGATTCCCCAGTTCATAGAGGCCATACGCTTTATCACCATGAAGCTGGATGAGAATGAGCGCGGGGCTCTCACCCGCCTGATGAAAGTCAAAGATATGATAGCAAAGCGGGAAGCGTAATAAGGGCATCGGGAAAGATTGCCTCGTCAGGAGGCGGTCTTTTCTTTTTCTTCAATCCATGGGCGCGATGAGCGCTGGAAAATGAAGCAGGACGCGGAGAGGGGGCGACCAGCATGACGGGTGAGGCCATTATGCGCCTGGCCTGCCAGCATGGGTTTATGAAGGCCTATTTTCTGGATGCCTCTTTGGCATCTGATGCGCCGGAGGGAATAAAAACCCTGCTTCTCCTGCTCTATCCCTACCATTCCTGGGGTGAGGCGGCGCCGGGCTGCCTGCGCATCAGCACCTATTATTTCGCGGCGCAAAAAGCGTATTTGCAGGCAAAGGAGCTTGTGCGCCAACTCAATGCAGCGGAGGAACTTGCCCGGCTGTCGGACGATGTACGCCTGAAGCCGCTTCTGTCCCTGTTGAGGGATTTTTCTCAGGGGCGCAACACGATTCATTACCATAAAGAGTTTGGCTCCCGTTTTCATGTGCAGTTGATTGGCCTTTGCGCACACCATACGATGAATGAAAATATTCGTTGGCGGCATGAAGTTAAGCCCGTTATGTGCGCCTCCTGCCAAAAATGCCTGCATGCCTGTCCTACCCAGGCGCTTACGGCGGAAGGCTTTGTGCGGGGCAAATGCCTGCGCCAGCATATGCTACGGGCTGCGCCTGTGCCGCCCGGTATGCGTGATCTGATGGAGAACCGCCTTTTGGGCTGTGATATCTGCCAGCAGGTTTGCCCGTACAATGCTTTTTTAACGGATGAAACCGTGGCGGGGGAACATTTCCCGCTTGATAGCCTGCTTGTTAAGGATGGTGAAACGCTTGCCAGGCTTGCCAATGCCATTGGCCGGAATATGGCCGTTCCCAACCGCGTATGCGCCCAGGCATGCCTCGTGGCCGGGAACAGCGGACAGCCTTCCTATCTTCCGGCTTTGCAAAAGCTATGCAGCCATGCTTCCCAGACCGTGGCTGAGCATGCCGAGCATGCTGTTAAAAAATTGACAATTGAGGCGCAGGAGATGACAACTTGACGTGACCGTATTGTCTTATGCTGGAAATGCTCTACAATGTATGAGGAGAAAGGGAGGGCAGCTATGTTTCAATTTGATCAGGTATCCAAGCAGTATTCAAAGAGCAAGGTAAAGGCAGTGGACAGCCTGTCCCTGCACGTAAAAAAAGGTGAAATATTCGGATTCATCGGGCCCAATGGCGCGGGCAAAACCACAACCATCCGCCTTTTGACCGGCATCCTGTCACCTGATTCCGGCAGCATACGCCTCGGCGGATACGACATGGCCAAGAACCCTATGGAGGCGAAACAGCTGATTGGCTTTGTGCCTGATAACCAGGAGATGTACGAGCGGCTCACGGGGCTGGAATATCTGCAATTCCTTGCGGATATCTATCAGGTGGGCAGTGCCCAGCGCAAAGAGCACCTGGAAAAATACCTGTCCCTGTTCCAGCTGGAAGGCGCGGCCGGGCAGCAGATTCGAAGTTATTCCCGCGGTATGAAGCAAAAGCTCACCATCATCGGCGCGCTCATACACAAACCGCCCCTCTGGGTGCTGGACGAGCCTATGACGGGCCTGGACCCCATGGCTGTCCATCTGCTCAAGGAGGAGATGCGTTTACATTGCCAGGCCGGGAACACGGTTTTCTTTTCCACCCATGTGCTGGATGTAGCCGAAAAGCTGTGTGACCGGATTGCTATCATCCTAAAGGGCAGACTGCTGGCGGTGGGTACGCTGGACAGCCTGCGCTCTGGGGAGCACGGCGTTTCACTGGAGGAGGTTTTCCTTGAAATGACGCGGGAAACGGCGGGGGAGGAGAAGGAATGAGCGCTTTTCTTGTGCTGCTCAGGATGCAGCTCCATTTGCGCCTTTCTGCGCTGAAGCCCAGCCACTGGCTGCCCAAGAATCCTTCCAGTATAAGGGAATGGAAACCTCTTTTGATAGGGCTGCTTTTTCTCATCCTGGCGGCCTTCGTTGTCGGATCGGTTGTTTTCATGGCGGACGGTATCCTTTACGCATTTATTGCAATGAATATGCCCGATCTGCTCTTGTCCACAGTCATCATGCTCTGCATGGCGATGACATTGGTGGTGGGCTTTTTCCATGTATTCAGCGTGCTGTATTTCAGCAAGGACAACGCCTTTCTGGCGGGGCTGCCCATATCCTCCCGCACGGTCATGGCTGCCCGGCTGGCGGTGGTGCTGCTGGGGGAAATGTCTTTGACCATGCTGGTCTTTTTGCCGATATGTATCCTCTACGGCATCCGCACTGGCCAAAACGTTTTGTTTTACATCAAGGCTTTCCTTGCCGCGCCGCTCATACCTTGCCTGCCGCTGGCGGTGGCCACGCTTTTGTCCTCCCTGCTGGTACGCGTATCCAGCCTGTTCCGCCACAGGGACCGGTGGGCGGTCATCGGCGGTTTTCTGCTCATCGCGCTGGTCATCCCGCTTCAAATGCAGGTATACCGTATTCCAGAGGATGCGGGCGCCGATTTCTTCATGAACATTATTTCCAACAACAAGGCCATGCTGGAAGGGCTTCTTGGCGGCATCCCGCCTGTGCTGTGGGCGACGGCAGGCGTGTCGGGGCAGGGTGCATGGAGCTTATTGTATCTTCTTCTGTTTCTGTTCGCCTCTTTTGCGGCAGTTGTCCTCCCGGTTTTGGTGGGCGGAAGGCAATACCTGCAGCTATCCATACTGCAAAATGAAGCGTATCAAAGCACCAGGCGCGTAAAGCTCAACGCCCGTGATTTCGCCCTTCGGCGTTCGCCCATGACGGCCCTGTTCTTCCGTGAGTGGCGTGAGGTATTGCGGGTGCCGGCCTATGCCCTGAACGGCCTCATCGGCATTGTGATGCTGCCCATCATGATGATAGCATTGTTTTTTGGCATGGAGGGAAGCAGCGAGCTTTCCGCACTCCTTGGCGATCTTCTGCGCTTCGCCGGAGGTGTAAAGGCCACGCTTTTTGCGGCGGCGGCCATGGCCGCTGTAAGTACGGTGAACATGGCGGGTGCCACGGCTATTTCCAGGGAAGGAAGGCATATGAGCTTCACCAGATCGATACCTGTTCCATATGCAACCCAGTTGATGGCAAAACAGCTATTTGGCTTTTCCATAAATTTTCTCACCTGCCTGACTACAGCCGTTACGCTGATCGTACTCATGCCTTCCCAGTTGATATATATACTCGCGGCGTTTGTGATGGGATTGCTTTTTGGCTTTGCAGCCAACGGCATGAGCCTTGCGCTGGATGCAAGCCATCCCCGGCTGAACTGGCGCAATGAAACAGAAGCCATCAAGCAAAATCCCATGGCCCTGCTTTCCATGTTTCTGGGTGTGGCGGCCGCGGGCTTGCTGGGTATTTCCGTATGGCTTTTGTGGCAGGCCGGTCTTTCACTGACCTTGGTTACCTGGCTTCTGGCCGGCATTCTGGTTTTGTTGGCTGTTGCCGCATGGGCCTGCCTTGTCCGCCGGGCGGCCGGATGGTATTCAAAAGTCGAATTGTAAAAATTAAATTTTTATTACAAAATGCGTGTATTTCTTTCTAAAGTGTGCTATAATAGCGACGGGTGTATGAAATATAGGTATACACCCGCTAGGAGGCACACAAATGCTTTCAAAAGTGGAAAATCATGCCACACTGCCAACGCCTGCCGTGGCTGCGAAGGGACGGCTTACCCCTGCCATGCACGCGCTGGCACAATGGGCTGCCATTGATGTCGGCGATAAAGTACTGGACATGGCATGCGGAAGCGGCGCGCTGCTGCGCATGATCGGCCAGCAGATAGAGTGCGGCCTATGCGGCATAGCCGCGTCTGTGGAACAGTACCGCACCGTCCGGTCCATGCTTCCGGATGCCGATATACTATTTGCGCAGCCGGAGGATATCCCCTGGCGGGAAAACTCGTTTGACGTAGTCCTGTGCGGGCTTCCGTTTTATTCCATGGAAGACCCGGGCAAGGTGCTGAAGGAAGCGCTTCGGGTATTAAAGCCGGGCGGCCAGTTTTTATTGGCTACCACCTGGTATCCCGCGCCGCTTCGCCAATTGGTCAACTGCTTTTCCGGCCGCTGGGAGGATGTGCAGTCTCCCGTACTGTACGGAAAGCATGAAATGCTGGCCACGCTGGAGGCTGTCGGGTTCCGCAATGTAACCTGGCGTGCCGCCGATATGCGTGTGGGTATCACCATTGGCTGGAAGAAACCGCTCAGGAAAGATACGTCGGAGGCATAAAGGGACATCGCTTGCGCCCCCTGTGAACCGGGGGGCTTTTTCTGTCTTTTTGGCGATACCAGTTGACCACCGGGCGGCTTCATGATACAGTTAGCATCGGATCATCACTTAGGAGGAACCCTTTTGCAGTATCAGATTGAGTCTCTTTTTGACAAGGTGCAAAAGCCGGCCCGGTATACGGGCGGCGAGATGAATGCCACCGTAAAACCCTGGGATGGCGCCGACGTGACGTTTGCCTTCTGTTTTCCTGATACATATGAAGTTGCCATGTCCCACCTTGGCATGAAGATATTGTACGCACTTATCAACAGCCAGCCTTATGCGCTTTGCGAACGTGTCTGCATGCCCTGGGTGGACATGCTGGCGCTTATGAAGGAAAACAATGTGCCGCTGTTCTCCCTTGAGACAAGGACGGCACTGAACAAATTCGACATTATTGGTTTTACGCTTCAGTACGAGATGAGCTATACCAACATACTGGAGATGCTGTCTTTGGGGCGTGTGCCCCTGTTTTCCAGGGAGAGAGGCTCGGCTGATCCGCTGGTCATCGCCGGCGGGCCGTGCGCCTATAACCCTGAGCCGCTGCATGCGTTTATCGACGCATTTGTTCTGGGGGATGGGGAAGAGGCAACGCTGGAAGTGCTAGAAGCCGTAAGGGCGTGGAAGGGGAGCGGAGCAGGACGCCTCGACTGCCTGAAGAAGCTGGCGCAGATACCTGGCGTTTACGTTCCCGCGCTGTACGAAGCCGCCTGGAATGATGACGGTACGCTTTTATCCTTTGCCCCCAATTGCCATGAAGCGCCGGCAACAATCAAAAAGCGCGTGGTTCTTGACCTGGACAAGGCGTTTTATCCTGAAAATATTCCCGTGCCCTATACGGAAATCGTGCATGACAGGATTATGCTGGAGATCATGCGGGGATGCACAAGGGGCTGCCGCTTCTGTCAGGCGGGCATGCTCTACCGCCCGGTCAGGGAGCGCAGCCTTCAAAAGCTTCTGGTCCTGGCCGAACAGCTTGAAAACAGTACGGGGTATGAGGAAATATCCCTATCCAGCCTGTCCAGCGGCGATTATTCCTGCCTGCCTGAATTGGCCAGGGAACTGATGCAGAAATTTCAAGACAGGAAGGTATCCATTTCCCTGCCGTCGCTGCGTATAGACAGCGTCGTTAAGGAATCGCTTGCGGAAACGCAGAAGGTGCGAAAATCCAGCCTTACCTTTGCGCCGGAAGCGGGCACACAGCGGCTTCGTGATGTAATCAATAAGGGCGTGACCAGGGAAGACTTGCTGCGCACCGTCTCCGATGCGTTTGAGGGCGGCTGGAGCACCGTTAAACTGTATTTTATGATTGGGCTGCCTACAGAAACGAATGATGATTTAAACGGCATCGGAGAGCTTAGCCAAAGTGTTGTCAACGCCTATTTCTCATTGCCCAGGGAGAAGCGGGCCAAGGGCCTGAACG
>JAEWNM010000091.1 GCA_023392755.1 Bacillota bacterium | reverse complement strand
CCTGCCCAGACCCAGTATGTGAGCAAGCGGGTCAGCCGCTCGCCGGAATCATTCCCCGGCGATGTCCCCGCCCAGGGGTATGAGCGCCACAGGCGTTCCCAGAGGCATACGGGCGGCGGCGCGGATGTGCAGGAGCGGGAAGCGCCCCGGATGGCCCAGGAGCGGGAAGTGCCCCGGATGGCTCCGCCCCCCATGCGGACGCCCGGCCCCATGAACCGCGCGCCCATGGACAACGGGCCGATGCTGGGCCAGGGCAGGCCCCAGGCGCCGGGCGCCAACTATGCCCGGCCCCCCCGGCAGGAGGACTTCGTCCCTGTCCGGCCAAGGCAGCCCCAGCCGGTGCCCTCCTACCTGGAGGAGGAAGAGGAGGATGCGCCCCGCCGCGGCCACGCGGGACTGATGGTTCTTTTGACGCTGGTGCTTCTGGCTGCGCTGTTTGTCGCTGGGCTGTATTTCGTGCTGCCCGCGCGGGATGATGCGCAAAGCGGCGGCATCATCAACACATTAAACGATGTGAAGGAAGCCATCACAAGGGAGGTCGGCCTGTTCGCCAGCAGTGTAAAGAACATTATCGCCCCCGATGTGAAGGAGCCTGCCCTGGTGCAGGACTTCCAGGTTGTTCCCTCCGCCGGGCAGGCGCCGGTGGAGCTGGCCTTTACCATCACCACCACCAAGACGGTGGAGGGCGTCCGTGTCCTTGATGATAAGGGGCAGATGCTGGTGGAACAGAACAGACCCAAGGTGGACGAGGAAAAACGGAAAATATGGACGTTGGTACTGTCGTTGCAGGAGGCCTATACCGGCCAGATGTCGGCGCAGATGCTGTCTGAAGGGAATTGGCTGGACAGCGGCAAAACCGTACAGCTGAACATCGTCGCGCCCATCATAACGCCTACGGAGGAACCTGTCACCATAACGGAGGCACCCCCCGAGCCGACGGAGGAGCCGGCAGCGGAGGAAACGCCCAGCCCCACGGAGGAGCCTACGGAGGAGCCTGCGCAAACACCGGAGCCTACGGCGACGCCGGAGCCTACCGCAGAGCCAACGGCTACGCCGGAACCCACGCCGGAGGCCAGCCCCAGCCCCACGCCCATGCCCTATATGGCGGCGGGCGCGACGGAGGGAACCGATCCCTCTCAGTTGAAGCTTGCCTATAAGGCCTACGACGGCAAAAAGTCTGTGAACGAGTTTACCCGCACGGTCCCCATAAAAATGAACGGGCCGTCGAATTACGCCGCCTGGACAGGCGCGGTGCTCACCTTCAGGGGTGGCCCCTTCCGCCAGAACGCTGCGGCCGGCACGGTTAACGTGCAGGAAAGCAAGCTGGAAGTGGTGTGGAGCACGCCCATGGGCGGCATTGCCTCCTACCACGGCGCGGGCTGGACGGGCCAGCCGGCCATCGTCAAGTGGCCCAAGGAAGTTCGGGAAGCGATGAACCTGAACGCCGAGAAGAAGGCTGTTTCCGCGCTGAAGGAAGTCATACTGGCCTCCCAGGACGGAAAAATCTACTTCCTGGATTTGGCAGATGGCCAGGCCACCCGCGACCCCATCAATGTGGGCTATCCCCTGAAAAGCTCCGTCTCCATAGACCCCAGGGGCATGCCCATGCTGTCGGTGGGCCAGGGCATAAGCAAGATCGGCAACAATACGGGGAATATCGGCTTCTTCCTGTTCAACCTCATCAACCAGAAGCAGCTGATGTTTATCAACGGCCGTGACAAGAATGCCTATGGCACCAACGGCGCTTTTGACAGCTCCGCCTTGCTGGACCTGAACAGCGATACGCTGATTATCGCCGGGGAAAGCGGCATGCTCTATACGGTATCGCTGAATACCGAATTTGACGTGAATACGGCCACGCTGAAAATTGATGAAAAGATATCCTCCTACAAGTCGAAAACATCCAAGCAGAAGGACACGCAGACAGGCATTGAGGGCAGCGTGGCCATGTACGGCAGCTATGCGTATTTCGCCGACGCGACAGGCATACTGCAGTGCGTGGACGTAAATACCATGAAGCCTGTTTGGGCCGTGGATACCGACGACAACACGGACGCCACCATAGCTCTGGATTTTGACGAGGACGGCTCGCTGGCGCTGTACACCGGGAACACCGTCAAGGAACAGGGGAAGGGCGGTATTTGCACCATACGTCGCCTGAACGCTTTGACCGGTGAACAGGGTTGGTCGCATGCGGTGAACGTGGAGTATGACTCCAGCGAAACGGGCGGCTGCATGGCTTCCCCCATCGTCGGCCAGCAGAGCATTGGCAACCTGGTGATCTTCACCGTGGCCAAGACGCCCGAGGGCGGGCAGATCATCGCCCTCGACAAGAAAACAGGCCACGTTGTCTGGCAGCAGCCCATGTCCCACTATAGCTGGAGTTCCCCCGTGGCCGTGTACAATGAAAGCGGCAGCGCCTGGATCATACAGGGCGACAGCAATGGCGTACTGCAGCTTATGGACGGGCAGACCGGCTCCGTGATGAACAGCATCCAGCTGGAAGGCGCCATCACCGGCTCTCCCGCCGTGTACAGCGACATGCTGGTGGTTGGCACCAGCGGCAAGGGCGTAAGCAAAATCTACGGCATCAAAATCAAGTAAGGAACACAAAAGCGGGGCCATCCGGCATTGCATCAGGCGTTATGCGCCTTTGCTTGCGGACGGCCCCGTTTTATGAAATGTGCAAAAGAAAAGGGGAAGCGCGTATGGACAAGCGGTATCTGGTTGCCCTGGACCAGGGAACCACCAGTTCCAGGGCGGTGGTTTTTGAGGAAAGCGGCCGTGTGATGGCCGCCCATGGCATTGAGTTTCCGCAAATCTATCCCAAGCCCGGCTGGGTGGAGCATGACCCCCGGAGCATACTGGAATCACAGACTGAGGCGCTGCGCATGGCGGTAAAGCTGTCCGGCGTTGCCGTTGAGGATATTGCCGCCATCGGCATTACCAACCAGCGGGAAACGACTCTGGTGTGGGACAGGCAAACCGGGGAGTGCGTGCACAACGCCATCGTGTGGCAGTGCCGCCGCACCGCGCCGTATGTGGAAAGGCTCAAGGCGGCGGGCAAGGAGGAATGGATTAAAGAAAGAACCGGCCTAGTGCCCGATGCTTACTTTTCCGGCACGAAGCTGGCCTGGATACTGGATACGTTGAATTTGCGCAAGCGGGCGGAAGCAGGAGAGCTGTGCTTTGGAACGGTGGACAGCTTTTTGTGCTGGCATCTTGTGCAGGGGCGCCCCCATGTGACGGACGCCACCAATGCCAGCCGGACCATGCTTTTCAACCTGCATACACAGGCATGGGACAAGTCGCTGCTGGATATGCTGGACATACCGGAAAGCGTGCTGCCGGCCGTAGTGGACAGCGCGCAGGTCATCGGCATGCTGGATACCTCCATCCTGGGCAGGCCCATACCCGTGGCGGCCATGGCGGGGGATCAGCATGCGTCGCTGTTCGGCCAGGCCTGCCACAATGCCGGCATGGTGAAAAACACCTACGGCACCGGCTGCTTTATGCTGATGCATACCGGGGAAACGCCCATAGCCTCCAAGCATGGACTTTTGACCACCATGGCCTGGCGTATTGGCGGCCGGCCCTATTACGCGCTGGAGGGCAGCGTGTTTATGGGCGGCGCGGCCATCCAATGGCTGCGGGACGAATTGAAAATGATTGCAAGCGCGGCGGAGAGCGAGAGCCTGGCCAAATCTGTCGGGGATACAGGCGGCGTATACCTGGTGCCCGCGTTTACGGGCCTTGGTGCGCCCTGGTGGGACATGTACAGCCGGGGCGCCATCGTGGGGCTCACCAGGGGTTCGGGGCGGGCGCACATCGTGCGCGCCGCGCTGGAGGCAATCGCCTATCAGTCCGCGGACCTGCTAACCGCCATGGCGGCCGACTGCGGCTTTTCGCCCCGGCAGATGCAGGTGGACGGCGGGGCCAGCGCCAACGGCTTTTTGATGCAGTTTCAGGCGGACATCATGAATATCCCCGTGGTGCGCCCCGCCGTAATGGAAACCACCGCCCTGGGCGCGGCGCTTTTGGCCGGGCTGGCGGTGGGGATATACAATTCGGTGGAGGAAACGGCAAAGGCATGGCGGCGGGATTTGCAGTTTGAGCCGCAGATGGGCAAGATGCAAAGGGAAGATAACCTGAAGGGCTGGCACAAGGCCGTAAACAGGGCGCTTAACTGGGCGGAGCAATGATTTTTTTCGCATGCATCGCGCCCCTTGACAAGCTACACCACGCATCCGCCATGGAACATGCACTCGTACACCTTCCGGCCCGCGAAAAAGATTTCCTCCACGCCGGAGTACCATTCAAAATCGCCCTGGATGGAGGCATGGTAGGAATGCTCCCCCCGCGAAAAGCATAGCGGGCCGCGGTAGGGGTGTTCTCTTGGTACATGAAGGAGCGCTTCCTTGAGGAAATCGCCGGAAAAGCCTTCGCCTGTCACACGACCCGTGTAATTCATGGACCAGACCGGGGCATCCTTGATCCATACGGCCTCCTCGCCGGAGAAGCATTGGCCGCCCAGGTAGGTGTCAAGATAATAATAATCCCCTTCCTGATAGGCGGCGTCATGGCTGGACGGGCGGCTGGGCGTGACCGCGCTGCTCCCGGCGGCATAGGTGGCCCGCTTGGCCCGCAATAGAAAATCGATCAGCGCTTCCCGGCCCGGGTTCTGCCGGTCACGCGTGCCTTGGGAGGCGCATTCTTCAAAAGGCAGGAACAGGCTGTCCAGCGTTACCCTGTACAGGCGGCACAGCGCGACGGCCCGGTTTAAGTCGGGCAGCGCCCGGCCGCTTTCCCATTTGGCTATGGCCTGCCGGGATACGTTGAGCTTCAGGGCCAGCTGCTCCTGGCTGAGATTGGATGATGTCCGCAATGAAAGCAGCCTTTCGGGGAATGTCATGTCCCTCACCTCCCAAGCCAGTATAGCACAGGGAGACTGGTTCGGGTGACCGATTTTGTTCCATTGTGACAACCAACGGTTGCGTTTTTGAAGGAAAGGCTTGTTTTTTCAAAAAAGGTGGCCCGTTGGGTTGACAAGTGAAACCATGCATGGTATTATTACCAACAATCCCGGGAATTTCATACTTTTCGTGTCAGAGGAGCGTTTTTCATCAGTAGGCATGTGTGGGAGCGGGGGCTCAATCCCACGTGCGGAAAGGGAAAAATGCCGAAAGGAAGTCCGAACCCCTAACGGACAACCTTGGGTGCGTGGTGAATAATCCCGCAACTGTCATGGGATTCGCAGAATCCTTTGGAGCGCTGATACAGCATGACGGCCGTACGGCCGGCGCTCTTTTGCACATGCGTGTACGCACCCGAAGGCTGGCTGCCAGGCGGTGTGTTTTTTTTCACCATGATTTCTTTTTTCGCAAATCGCATAGGATAGGATGGAGGTGCTGCACATGCAAAAATTCCGGGTCGGGATCGTGGGCGCGACGGGTATGGTGGGGCAGCGGTTTGTTCAACTGCTTTGGGATCATCCCTGGTTTACCGTGACGGCGGTGGCGGCAAGCAGCCGCAGCGCGGGAAAGACATATGCCCAGGCGGTGGAAGGGCGCTGGGTTTTTGACAGGCCCGTTCCCGGCAATGTGGCCGGGCTGCCCGTTTTGGATGCCGCAAACATCGACGAGGTGGCTTCCAAAGCAGACTTCATTTTTTGCGCCGTGGACATGAAAAAGGACGAGACCAGGGCGCTGGAGGAAGCCTACGCCAAAACGGAAACGCCGGTGATCAGCAACAACAGCGCCTGCCGTATGCTGCCCGACGTGCCCATGATGGTGCCGGAAATCAATTTTGCCCACGCGGCGGTGATCGATACCCAGCGCAGGCGCCTGGGCACAAAAACAGGCTTTATCGCCGTCAAGCCCAATTGCTCCATTCAAAGCTATGTGCCGGCGCTGACGCCGCTTTTGGATTTTGGCATTCAAAAGGTCAGCGTGTGCACCTACCAGGCCATCAGCGGCGCAGGAAAAACCTTTGCATCCTGGCCGGAGATGCTGGACAACGTGATCCCCTATATCGGCGGCGAGGATGAAAAAAGCGAGCAGGAGCCGCTGAAGATTTGGGGCGGCCTGATGAACACGGAGCTGGGGCCTGTGGTCAAGCCCGCGCTGGAGCCGGTGATCAGCGCCCAGTGCATCCGCGTCCCGGCCACCGACGGCCATCTGGCGGCTGTATCCGTATCTTTTGAAAGCAAGCCCGACATGGACGAAATCATCCACCGCTGGGCAAGCTTTGAAACCGAGGCGCAGCGGCTTGGCCTGCCCAGCGCGCCCAAGCCGTTCTTGCAGTATTTTGATGACCCGGCAAGGCCGCAAACAAGGCTGGACCGGGATTTCCAAAACGGGATGGGCATTTCCATCGGGCGGCTGCGCCCGGATGCATTGTTTGACTACAAGTTTGTATGCCTGTCCCATAACACGGTGCGGGGCGCGGCCGGGGGTGGGGTCCTCACGGCGGAACTGTTGTGCGCCACGGGGCACATTCCCAGGAAGTAGACGTGCCCGCGCCTTGTATTGAAGGAGGAATCATGAAAACCGTACTTTTTCGGGGCAGCGGCGTAGCCATCGTTACGCCCTTTACGCAGGACGGCGTCGATGGAGACGCCCTGGACGCCCTGGTGGATTTTCAGCTTGAAAACGGCACAGCGGCCATTGTCGCCTGCGGCACAACGGGGGAACCCTCCACCATGACCGAGGCCGAGAAGGAAGCGGTGATCGCAAGGGTTGCGGAGCGGGTAAACGGCAGGGTGCCCGTTATCGCGGGCACAGGCTGCAACGATACCCGCAAAACCATTGCGGCGGCCCGCCGGGCCAAAGCGTTGGGCGCCGATGCCCAGCTGTGCGTTACGCCCTACTACAACAAAACATCTCCCCACGGGCTCGTTGCCCATTATATGGCCATTGCCGAGGATGGCAGCCTGCCGGTGGTGGTATATAACGTGCCCTCCCGCACCGGCCTGAACATGAAGCCGGAGACGCTTGCGGCCATCGCCGGGCACGAAAACATCGTGGCCATGAAGGAAGCCAGCGGCGACCTATCGCAAATGCTGGAGATGGTCAGGCTTTGCGGCGATGACATCGCCTTCTACAGCGGCAGCGATGACAATGTGGCGCCGCTTTTGTCCCTGGGCTTTGAGGGCGTTATTTCCGTGGCGGCCAACGTGGCCCCCAGGCTCATGCATGACCTGGTATCATCGTTCCACAGGGGCGACTGGCGCGAAGCGCTTGGGCTTCAGCTGAAGGTAAATCCCCTGGTTGCGGCGCTGTTTTGTGAGGTGAGCCCCGTGCCCGTCAAGGCGGCGCTTCAATTGATGGGCCGCTGCGGCGAAACGGTGCGCCTTCCCCTTGTGAACATGCTGCCGGAAAACAAGGCAAGGCTTGTGCGGGAAATGCAGACGATGGGACTTATTTAGGACATCGGAGGAGTGTACATGCGGATTTTGCTCAGCGGCGCCTGCGGACGCATGGGCCATGCGGTGGCGGAATTATGCCATGACCGGGAAATTACCGTTGCTGCGGGGGTGGATGTGTCGCCCTGCGGGGAGGAACTGGGCTTTCCCGTATACCCTTCCTTTGAAGCGGTTCAGGTCAAAGCCGACGTGATTGTTGATTTTACCCGCCCGGAGATACTGCCGGAGCTTACGGCCTACGCGCTTAGGGAAAAATTGCCGGTGGTCATCGCCACCACCGGCCTGAATCCCGCCGATATGAAGCGGCTTCGGGATGCCGCGCAGCAAATCCCCGTTTTTCAAAGCGCCAACATGAGCCTTGGCATCAGCCTGCTGAAATCACTGATACGCCAGGCGGCGGCTATTTTGGGGGATGCCTTTGACGTGGAGATTGTGGAGCGCCACCACAACCGCAAGATTGACGCGCCCAGCGGCACCGCGCTGATGCTGTTTGAGGAATTGAGCAAATGTTACCCCGGTGGAAGGGAAATGGTGCCGGGCCGGGAATCCCGCACCCAGGCAAGGGAGCGGCGGGAGATTGGCGTGCACGCGATTCGGGGCGGAACCCTGGCCGGCACCCACGAGGTGGGCTTTTACGGGCCGGGGGAAACGCTGACCATCACCCACGACGCCCAGAACAGGACGGTGTTTGCCCAGGGAGCCATTGCCGCCGCCATGTTTATCAGGGACAAGCCCGCCGGATATTATGCCATGGACGATTTGATCAGCCAGATGCAGGGCGGCCTTGGAAGATGAACTGAATTAAAAACACCGGCGCAGGCGGATAATGCCTGCGCCGGTGCTGTTTTATGTGCTTATCAGGTTTTGGACGTGGGGCTGGGGGTGGGGCTTGGGTTGACCTTGGTGTTGGATGCGGGCGTTGGAGAAGCCGAAGGCGTGGGGCTGGGGGCAGGCG
>JAEWNM010000028.1 GCA_023392755.1 Bacillota bacterium | reverse complement strand
ACGGTCATACGTCAAATAGCCCTGCTGAAGGAGGCCGGCTGCCAAATTATCATCTATTCCCTGCATGCGGGCCAGGAATACGCCCAAAAGCACAACGGGCTGCAAAGGGATATGGCGCGCTTCCTGATTGACGCGGGCGCCGATGTGGTGGCGGGCCATCATCCCCATGTGGTGCAGGGCATAGAGATATACAAAAACCGGCTCATATGCTACAGCCTTGGCAACTGCGTCTTTGGCGGCAACCACGATCCGCGGGAAACGGATGCGCTGGCGGTACGCATTGTGTTTCAGCTGGAGAATGACCGTTTAACAAGCCTTAAGGCCGCCCTGCACCCCATCCGTTTTACGGGCAACGCGGCCGGCAACTCCTTCAGGCCCGAATTGCTTATTGGCAAACCGGCTGACGCGGTCATCAAAAAGGTGCAGCAGGATACGCCCTTCCCTCTCCCCGCATATGAAGAAGGCACAGGCGCGCCGCTGCCGCCCTTTTTGCAGGAATAGTTGATGCTCGGAGGTACGCATGAAATTTATCCTTACCCTGGCCCTTGTTTTTTTGCTCCTTATCCCTTCCGGCCTGGCCGAAGAAGTAACCGTCACCCTTTCCTTTGCGGGGGACTGCACCCTGGGCGGCGAGGAATATACCAGAAGCCGGGACGGCTCCTTTGATTCCTATATCAAGGAATACGGCGTGGAATATCCGTTTGAAAAGGTCCGGGACATATTTCTTTCGGATGACTGGACGGTGGTGAACCTGGAAGGCGTGCTTTCCGACACCGCAAAGGGTGAAGATAAAAAGCAGACCTACCGGTTCCGCGGCCCCGCCTCGTTTGTCGATATCCTGACATCAAGCGGCGTGGAAATGGTTAACCTTTCCAACAACCATATTGGTGATTACGGCAAAACAGGCATATCCAGCACAAAGGATATACTCAATGCGGCCGGGGTCGCCTACTGTCATAACCAGGAGGTCTATATACTGGAAATAAAGGGCATCCGCATTGCATTTGTCGGGATGAGCATCACCGAATACTATGGCATGGGAAAAGCCATCAACGAGAGGATCACCTCCCTGAAGGAAAAGGAAAACTGCCAATTTGTTGTCGTAAATTTTCATTTCGGCTGGGAGTATTCGTTTGTACATAACAAAAAGCAGCGCCTCACCTCCCATGAAGCGATTAACAGCGGCGCGGATTTGGTGGTAGGCACGCATCCCCATGTGGTGCAGGGTATCGAGCAATACAATAACAGGCTGATACTGTACAGCATTGGCAACTTCAGCTTCGGCGGCAACATGAAGCTCAACCCCCGCAGCCTGCAGGCCTATATCGCAAGTGTAAAGCTCACCTTTGAAGACGGCGTATTCAAAAGCCAGCAGCTGACCATTATTCCCGTTCACACCAGCAGCACGCAGCCGCAGAATAATTTTCAGCCCTATCTGGTCAGCAAAGAAGAGGCCCAGGCCGTGGTGGAGAGAATCCAGGGAGATACCCCCTTTCCCCTGAAACCGTATACGGAGGGGATCGGTGCCGTTCAGAATGCCATTTTTGCCAATTGACAAGCATTGCTTGCCCATTGATACAACAGGCAATACCGCAAATTCATTTCAGGAAAGGTGATTATCATGCAGGAATCCACGCTTAAGGTTATTTCGCAAATGCGTGACCGTGGCTTTGAGGTGGTACCGCTGGAAACGGCACAGGAGGTACGGGAATTTTTGCTTGCCCATATTCCCGCAGGCGCCAGTGTGGGGGTGGGCGGCTCCATGACCATCCGTGAGCTGAACGTTGTTCCCGCCCTCCGGGAAAAGGGGCATCAGGTGTCCTGGCATTGGGATGTGCCCAAGGAGGAAGGCCCCGCCGCGCGGGCGAAAGCACGGCTGGCGGATGTGTATCTGGCATCCTCCAATGCCGTCACGCGGGATGGGCAGCTCGTCAATATCGACGGCACGGGCAACCGGGTGGCCGCCATGTTTGACGGGCCCAAGCAGGTATATCTTGTCATCAGCCACTCCAAGCTTACAGACGGCGGGCTGAATACCGCCATTGCCCGTATCAAGCAGCAAGCCTGCCCTCCCAACGCGCGGCGGCTGTCGCTGGATACGCCCTGCGCCCACACGGGGATATGCAAGCCTCAATCCTGCGGTGATGACTGCATGTGCCATATCATCGTCACGATAGCGCGGCCTCCCAAGGGAAAAACGATCACCATCCTGTTGGTGGAAGAAACATTGGGTTATTGAGCCAATAAAAAGCGGCCTCTCCGCTTACGAAAGAGGCTGCTCGGGGGCCGTCGTACTAGTCGCATAACTGTATAACTATTCAGGAGATGGCGTCCGAAGGTTTCCAAAGGGCGACCGGGAAGCCCTTTGGTCGCGTCAATAGACGCGAAATAATTTGCAACCATGGCGCAACAAACCCTGACGGCCTCTCCGCTTATGAAAGAGGCCGTCTTTTTTTATGGGCTGATTACTTCCAGCAGCGTAAGGCTCTTGATTCGCCATTGCCCGTTTTCCCGCGTCAGCACCGCCCTGTATTTTGCGCTTTGCCATCTGGGCGGGGACAGGTTTTCCTGGCCACCGGCCGCCAGCAGCATTTCCCGGCTCTCGTTGTTTACACGGCCATCAATGCGTGGAATGCTCTCGGTGATGTCTGCCCTGGCCGTATCCTCCCAGGGCCAGGCCCACATCCATTCCATTTCAAGGCGGTGGTCCATGCCGCGTACCGTATAATGGGTATAGGGCGAATTCCCCTGTTTGGTCAGAAGCAGGGCTTCGTCGCGATCAATAAAGCTGTTTTGAAAATACTTGTTCAGTTCCTGGGGTTCCTCCCCCATCATGATCACTTGGGCACGCCTGGCCATGCCGTCCTTGAGCACAATATATATGTTGGTAGCATTCATGGAGTAGTAAAACGCCACCGTCATCAACCCAAGCAAAGCGCATACCAGCATCAGCCTCGTGGCCAGGTACCAAACAAACCGACGAAGATACTTCACGAAAGCGGCTCCTTTCGCCCGGATGACCATATAACGATTAAGCCTCATCCTCCCATGCATTATACCTGAATTCGGCTCAGCCCGCAATGCCGGCGGCAAGGAATGCTTCCGCCCGGGTTACATGGAATGCTTCACCCTTTCCCTCTCCTCCGCGGCCTTGCCGTTGTTGAAGCGGTCCAGCGTGCCCACCAGATAGCCGGTAATCCGGCGGATTCGTGCAAATGGCTGCTGTCCGAAGTCATATGTCAGCT
Organism: Bacillota bacterium; assembly: GCA_023392755.1. Taxonomy (GTDB): domain Bacteria; phylum Bacillota; class Clostridia; order Christensenellales; family Aristaeellaceae; genus JAEWAH01. The sequence continues at coordinate 3,381 of JAEWNM010000028.1, read as the reverse complement.
CCACATAGTCTCCATCCACCCGGATGGTTATGGCATGGGGCGTTTTCCCAAACTGCTTTTGGGCACGCTGCACATAGGCGTCTATTTCCTGCTGCTCCAAAGCCCCGTTGATGACCTGTACCTTGCAATCCATACTGATTACCTCCTCGCGCAAGGTATACCCGTCCGTCCATGGCCTGAAACAGCGTGCGCCACCGTATGCCTGCCATACCAAATGAAACTGCCGTGCCAAAAGACGCGCCCGGACATGCTACAGCGTTTTTACCATCGACCAGCGCGTTGCGCGGCGGCGGAACGCAGGATGGTTCCTGCGTGCCCACCGGCTGTATTGCAGCTGCTGCATCTGCCTGCGCAGCATTTTCTTCTGATCGTACCAGTATATGAGCCAGCTCAGCATACTACTGCTCCTCCTGTCCTCTGTCAAAGCCCGCCACATGAAGGGCAAGAACCTTTGAAAGCTCCTCCCGTTTGCTTTTCCTGGGCGTTCTCTGCCCGTACTCGTACTTCTGATACGCGCTGCGGGATATGCCGCAGGCGTCCGCTACCTGCGTTTGCGTCATGCGGGCCGTCAGCCTTGCCTGTACCAGCCAGCCGCGGTAGGCCAGCGCCTTCCTCTCCTTTTCCTGCCACACCTTGTGATCTTGCTGCATCATACGTAATTCCTCCATACGAGAACATTTGTTTGCATTATATCCCTGAGCGCTTTTTTTGTCAATCCCCAAAATAAAATTCTTTGCCGCAAAAATAAAAATCGTCTGTCGCATCCTGGTGCATGGGCGCAGAGTTTCGCGCCCTAAATCAACATATCCACCGGCATGGTCATCATATACTGTGAACAGTGCTACGCGGGGGGGCGCCGGTATGATAGTAAACGGGGAGCTGTTTGCGCTGGTCAATACGCTGGCCAACGGCCTGTCCCTGTGGCTGGCGGCCCGGCTGCTGGGCGGACCGATGCCGGAATGGAAGCGCATTTTTCAGGCGGCCTTTTGCGGTGCCCTTTATGGGATTGCGGCTTTTTGGCCCGGCCTTTCCATTTTGCGTACAATTCCCTTTGTTCTTTTGTCATCGCTTATGATGGCGAAAATATTGCTGCCCCGGTTGCGGCCGCTGCTGGTTATAAAAGCCGCGCTCCTGATTCTGCTGTGCGGCCTCATGCTGGGAGGCTTTTTGGGCTGGCTTGCGCAAAAGGGAATCATGCCGTGGCTTGCTTTTGGCACGCTGTTTTTGTCGATGTCCGGGGCCGCCTTTTTTTGCGGCATGCGGATCAAACCGCCATCCAGGGTAACCATGGTGGAGATTTCGCTGGAAGGCGGCGGCAAGGTCACGGAGCCGGTCCGCTTGTCCGCCATGCTGGATACGGGCAACCAGCTTACCGACCCCATCACCGGGCTGCCGGTGGTGGTCGCCTCCTCCAGTTCATTAAAGCCGCTTCTGCCCGCCGCCGTGAAGCCGGACAATCCCGAAACGCTGCCCATGGGCTTCCGGTTCCTGCGTGTTCAGACCACGGCGGGCCATAAAATGATGATGTGCTTTCGCCCCAGCCACTTCCGTGTACAATTGGAAGGCGCCTGGCACGACACCCAGGTGCTTATTGCCATAGCACCCACCGGTTATGACGGCGCGCAGGCCCTTGTGCCCGCGGCCGTGGTGGAGGCATTATAAGGAGGAACTCTTCATGCGCTTCAAATCGCTCGTCATTCCCCGGCGGTGGTATGCTTCCCTGCGCAGGAAGGTGCTTATGTGGCTGGCTCTTTTGCATCCGGGCCAGGTCCACTACATCGGCGGGCCGGACCCGCTGCCTGTTCCCCTGTCCCCCCAGGAGGAAAGGCTGCTTGTGGAACAGCTCAAAGACGACGACGGCACGGTGCGCTCCATCCTTATCGAGCGAAACCTGCGCCTGGTGGTTTTTATCGCCAGGAAGTTTGAAAACACGGGCATCGCGCTGGAGGACCTGATTTCCATCGGCACCATTGGGCTTATCAAGGCGGTGAACACCTTTGATCCCGACAAAAAAATCAAGCTGGCCACCTATGCCTCCCGGTGCATTGAAAATGAAGTTTTGATGTTTTTGCGCCGCAACAGCCGAACCCGTCTCGAGGTTTCCTTGGACGAGCCGCTGAAAACAGACTGGGATGGAAATGAGCTGTTGCTTTCCGATGTATTGGGCACGGAGGGCGACATGGTGTATAAATGTATTGAAGAAAGCGTGGAAAAGCAGCTTCTGTCCTGTGCCCTGGATCATCTGAGCCCCAGGGAGCAGCGCATTATGCAGCTTCGTTTCGGCCTGTCCGGCGGGCAGGAAAAAACGCAGAAGGAAGTCGCCGATATTTTGGGAATTTCGCAATCTTACATCTCAAGATTGGAAAAGCGCATCCTTTCACGCCTGCATGTCGAACTGACACGCATCAGCAGTTAGTTTGTCGCACGGCATAAAACCCCCTTCATGGGGTCATACTGCATGCATCCGGAATCGTGGAGGAATGCGGTATGGCAACAGGAAAGGTAGAAATCTGCGGCGTAGACACATCCTCTTTGCCCGTTTTGAACAATGAACGCATGCGTCAGCTCTTTCCTCTGGTCCACAGCGGCGATCAGGCCGCCCGGGAAGAATTCATAAGAGGCAACCTGCGCCTGGTACTCAGCGTGATCCAGCGCTTTACCAACCGGGGCGAAAATGTGGACGATCTGTTCCAGGTTGGCTGCATCGGGCTTATAAAAGCCCTGGACAACTTTGATGTGACCCAAAACGTCAGGTTTTCCACGTATGCGGTGCCCATGATTATTGGCGAAATCCGGCGCTATCTTAGGGACAACAACGCCATACGTGTCTCAAGGTCATTGCGTGATATCGCCTACAAGGCGCTGCAGGCTCGCGACCGCCTTGCCGGGCAGCTGAACCGGGAGCCTACCGTCACCGAGCTGGCCGCCGAATTGCACATCCCAAGAGAAGATGTGGTGTTCGCTTTGGAGGCCATCCAGGACCCTGTATCCCTTTTTGAGCCTGTATACAACGACGGCGGTGACGCCATCTATATCATGGACCAGGTGAAGGACGACAAGCATGTGGACGAAGCCTGGCTGGAGGAAATAACTATCAAGGAAGCCATGCGCCGCCTCAACGACCGGGAAAAGCGCATTTTGCGGCTCCGGTTTTTCGAGGGCCGCACGCAGATGGAAGTTGCCAACGAAATCGGCATCAGCCAGGCCCAGGTGTCAAGGCTCGAAAAAAACGCGCTGCTCCACATGCGAAAGCATGTGCAGGTGCAGCAGATGTAATGCGCCTAAGGTGTGGAAATTCACCCGCTCCCAAGTTTTGAGGGCGGGTTTTTCATTGCAGGCACAGCGGAAATGCAAAACGCAATCCCATTCGCCTGCATGAGC
>JAEWNM010000005.1 GCA_023392755.1 Bacillota bacterium | reverse complement strand
GCCCTGTACTTTGCAACAAAGGCATCGTACGTTTCCCGGCCCGGCTTTCCCATACGGGCAAGCACGGCCGGGGATATGTGCTCCGGAGCCACCTTCAGCTGGCCGCTGACATGGTGCTGGCAAAGCTCGCGCAAAAACGTGCCGTCCTTGTCCAAAAGCAGGTAATCATAGCGTAGGCCGGAGCGGATGAACACTTTCTTTACGCCGGGCAGCGCCCTGATTCTTCGCAGAATGGAAAGCAGCTCCGTATGGTCGGGTTTCAGATGGCTGCAAGGCTTGGGGTACAGGCATTGCCTGTCACGGCAGGCGCCCGCGGTGCATTGCTTTTTGCAGGCGGGGCGGCGGAAGTTGGCGGTAGGGCCGCCCACGTCATGGATGTAACCCTTGAAGCCGGGAAGCTTTGTGAGCAACGCGGCCTCATTCACAATGGAATCGGGGCTGCGCGACTGTACGATTCGGCCCTGATGGAAAGTGAGGGCGCAAAAGCTGCACCCGCCAAAGCAGCCCCGCGTGGCCGAAACGGAAAATTCAACCTCCTCCAGGGCAGGCACACCGCCCAGCGCATCGTAATCAGGATGCCAGCGGCGGGTGTAGGGCAGCGCATACACCTCGTCCAGCTCTTCGCGGCTCAGGGGGAATGCCGGGGGCGTCTGTACAAGCCAGCGGTTCGGGTCCTGCTGCTGGCACAGCGCTTTGCCGCGGAAAGGGTCCTGCTCGTCGTACTGCATCATGAAGGCGCGGGCGTAGGCATCCTTGGCGGTGGAAACCTCCCGGTGGGAAGGCGCTTCCTCCACCCCCTCGGGCTTGTCCTTTTGCAGATAGCAGATACCGCGGATATTGGGAAGGCTCTCCCTGTGCGCGCCGCCTTTCAACCAGGCAGCGCATTCCAGTATGGACTTTTCCCCCATGCCGTAGGAGAGCAGCGTGGCTCCGCTGTCCACCAGTATGGAGCGGCGCACCTTGTCCTCCCAATAATCATAGTGGGAGAAGCGGCGGAGGGATGCCTCCAGGCCGCCAATAAGGATGGGAATATCGGAATACGCCTGGCGGATGCGGTTGCAGTAGACGATGGTGGCCCTGTCCGGGCGAAGGCCGGCCTTGCCGCCGGGTGCGTATACATCTTCGCTTCTGCGTTTCTTGGCGGCGGTGTAATGGTTCACCATGCTGTCGATAACGCCGGCCGACACAAGAAACGCCAGCTTTGGCCTGCCGAAAAGCTTGAATGCCGAATCAGTTTGATACGGCGGCAGGCAAAGCATTGCCACCGTGTAGCCCGCGTTTTCCAGTACGCGGCTGATGATGGCGTGGCCGAAGGAGGGATGGTCCACATAGGCATCCCCGCAGACATATACAAAATCCGGCTGATCCCAGCCCCGGCGCTTTACATCCTCCGGGGTCACCGGCAGAAAATCGTTTCGCGTCATATGTTCCTTTCGGGAAGTCATGGCTCATTTCAACAAACAGCAAAAGCCTTCCTCCCGAACCATTGTAGGAGATGGAAAGGGGCATGTCAAGGCATACCGCCGGTTATGCCGCGCGGTTGCCTTTACCCAAAGGAGGCTGCCCTGATGCGCGTCCTTCGCTTGGGACAGCCACGCGCCATCCCTTACACTTCAGCCTGCGCATCCGGCATTCCTTCCATGGGGAAGCGGGCCTCATGAATACGCCCGTCGTCTTTGAAGGGAATCCAGCCGCCGCTAAGCGGCTCACCGTCCAGTATGGGCTCCATGGCTTCCCGGGACGCAGTCAGGTGATAGGTGGCGCGGCCATAATGGCAGGTGACGGTAAACTCTGACCAGTCCTTGGGCGCTTTGGGGTTCAAACGTACCTGATCCCCCCGCTTTTCAAAGCCCAGCAGCCTTTCCAGCGTCACCACGTATAGCCAGGCCGCGCTGCCGGTATACCATGTCCAGCCGCCACGGCCCATCTGGTCCGGGTTTGCATAGATATCCGCCGCCGTCACATAGGGCTCCACCCGGTATCGGTCGGCATCCTGCTGGGTTTTGGCGTGGTTCATAGGCAGCATAGCCTGTGTAAGCTCCCAGGCCCGTTCCCTGTCATTCAGTTTCAGCAGTGCCCAGATCATCCAGGGGACGGCATGGGAATACTGGCCGCCGTTTTCTCGCACGCCGGGCACATAGCCGCCGATATAGCCGGGGTTTTCACCGCCGTCAAAGGGCGGCTGCAAGAGCTTCAATACCTGCAATTGGCTGTCATACAGCATGTTCCAGGCGCTGTCTACAGCGCGGGCGGTACGGAAGGGATCGGCTCCTGACAGCACGCTCCAGCTTTGGGACAGGTTGTCGATCCGGCAGCCCAGGCTTTCGCGGCTGCCAAGTGGCTTGCCATTATCGTACCATGCCCTTAGATACCAGTCGCCGTCCCAGGCGTGCTCCTCAATGCTGCGCAGCAGTTCCGCCCTTAGGGAAAGCAGTTCTCCGGCTGCTTCCTTTGGGGCGAGAGGCGCGAAGCAACGGAGTACCTCACACAGGAAAAAAGCCAGCCATACGCTTTCGCCCTTTTGCTCACCCACGCGGTTCATGCCGTCGTTCCAGTCGCCGCCCCCCATCAAGGGCAGGCCGTGACTGCCCAGGCGCACCCGGCGGATGGCTCTTAAGCAGTGCGCAAGCAGCGGCTCGGTAAAGTCGCTTTCCTTGGGCGTGCCGTACCAGTCCTCCTGGCCTTCGGGCACCTGCGGCCCTTTCAAATAAGGCACATGCTCAAGAAGCACACCGCTATCCCCCGTCTTCTCCACATAAGCGGCGGTAACATAGGGCAGAAACAGCAAATCATCGCTGATGCGGGTGCGTACCCCCAGCGCGGGGGGGTGCCACCAGTGCTGCACATCGCCTTCCTCAAACTGGTGGGCTGCGCATAGCAGAAGATGCGCCCGCACAGCCTCCGGCCTGGTATACAAAAGCGCCAGCATGTCCTGCAATTGATCCCTGAACCCTATGGCGCCGCCCGCCTGGTAAAAGCCAGCCCTTGCATACAGCCTTGCGGCCCGCACCTGATAGGGCAGCCAGCGGTTCATCATCAAACTCAAACCCTCGCTGGGCAAAACCATCTGCAAAGGCGTCAATTCTGACGCCCAATAGCGCTGTGTTTCCTTCAGCCGGCGGGATGAACCCTCCTTTTCCAAAAGCGCGATCAGGTTTTCTGCCTCCTCCCTGCCCGGAGCCGAGCCCAGCGCGAAGGTGAGCGATGCGCTTTGGCCGGGGCGCAGGTGGATAACCGCAGTTACAAGCCCCAATGTGCCCGGCTCGGAAAGGGGCGGAAACTCCCGCTCAAGCGCCATGGGTACGCTGCCGCCGCATAGGCCCCAGAAGCTCCCCGCGGAGAGAGCGGCGCTTGATGCTGATTCGGCCCTATCGGTAAGCGCCAAGAGGGCCGTGCCTGGAAAGCCTGGATTTTCGGCCATTACGTGTTGAGGGCTCAATGCAAAGGCGCAGGTAAGCTCTCCGGCCTGATCGCTTTCTCCCAGCTGGAAATCCGCGTAGTGGTATACGCGTATCGTCCGTTCGCCATCGCCGGTGTTGCGCAGCCTTAGCGTTCTCAGGCTGAGGGCATATTCGGCGTCAGAAAAAATATGCAGCGTTGTTTCCAAACCCATGCCGTAGCCTTGTATGGCCGTAAGACCCGGGCTATGGGTGACGCGGAAGGACAACGCATCGCCCAGGGGCCAGCGGCAGGGGGAAAACAGCGCGCCTGTCTCCTCATCCCGAAGGCAGAGCCCCTCACCGGGCCGTGGGGAAACAGGGTCGTTGGGCCAGCGGGTGATGCGCCCGTGATGGCTGTTGCCGGCGTAGGTGAATACAGGGCCGCTTTCCGACGTTAGCGTGCCAAAGCCGGGACTGCATAAAAGATTGCACCAGGGAGCGGGCGTCATCACATCCTTGGGAAGGTCAATGACAAAGTCGCCCTCCGGCAATGTGAAGCCGCCATATCCGTTAAACTGCCAGCGGTTGATTTGCGTAAGCGGCGGGATTGGAAAGGCCTGGTATTCTTTTTTCCATAGCACGGCCGGCGCTTTGGCCGGTGTTTGCAGCGCCCGGAAATGGGCGCCCAGTGACCCCCTGTCGCCGGACAGATACAGCCGGGAGGCTGCCCTCAGCAATTTTTCCGTATCGGGGGACAGCGCCTGCCTGTCGATCAAGTGCACGCCTCCGGGCTTGCCGATCAGTTCCCGGGCATGGCTGGACGCGGTTAAATCGCGCAGCGCGTCACGCACAGGCTGGTCATAAT
>JAEWNM010000002.1 GCA_023392755.1 Bacillota bacterium | reverse complement strand
ACAGAGGACGGCACGTAAGGGCCCGCGGCCCTTTATGCAACCCAAGGTTTTTGCAAGGGAGCGCCTTGTTTTTTTCATAAGCAATGATTGACTTTGGGGGGCCCCTTCGCTACAATAACCTGTATGGCGCAAGGGGCGCGTCTTTCTTTATGGAGGGTGAATGAATGGGGATCAAAGTGGCAAAGTTTGGCGGAAGCTCCCTCGCGGATGCGCGCCAGTTTGAAAAAGTGCGGACCATTGTCAATATGGACCCTGAACGGACCTATGTGGTGCCCAGCGCGCCAGGCCGCCGCTATGACGGGGATGATAAGGTCACCGACCTTTTATACCGCTGCCAGCGCCTTCATACGCTGGGAAAAGATTATCAGGATGTTTTTGACCTCATCGCGGCCAGATATATGGATATTGCCGAGGAACTGGGCCTTTCGGCGGACCTTTTGCGCGAGCTGGATGAAATCAATGAAGCGATAACGGGCGGGGCAACGGCGGATTATGCCGCCAGCCGCGGCGAATATCTAAACGGACTTTTATTGGCCGATTATTTGGATATGGCGTTTATTGACGCCGCACAGGTGATTTTCTTCCGGGCGGACGGAACGTTTGACAGTGAAAAAACGCAGGAGGTGCTGTGCGCCCGCCTGACAGAGACGAAAAGGGCCGTGATCCCCGGCTTTTACGGTGCCACGCCAGACGGAAGGATACGCACCTTTTCCCGGGGGGGCAGCGACATCTCCGGAGCCATTGTGGCCAGGGCCGCCTGCGCGGAGGTCTATGAAAACTGGACGGATGTCTCCGGCTTCCTCATGGCGGACCCGAGGGTGGTGCCGGGGGCCAGGCAGATTGACAGCATCACTTATCAGGAATTGCGGGAGCTGTCGTATATGGGCGCCACCGTGCTCCATGAGGATTCCGTTTTCCCGGTGCACAGGGCCGGCATACCCACCAACATCCGCAATACCAACTGCCCCGAGCACCCCGGCACTTTCATCCGTTTTGGCGTGGAGGAAAAGGAAAATCCCCATGTTATTACGGGCATTGCGGGGAAGAAAGGGTTTTCCGTCATTACTGTGGAAAAGGCCATGATGAACACCGAGGTGGGCTTTGCGCGGCGCGTTTTGCAGGCGATGGAGGAGCAGCGCCTGTCCTTTGAGCATATGCCTACAGGTATCGATACGCTGTGTGTTGTGGTAAACCGGGAAACGCTGACCGCCTGCCGGGATGCGGTGGTCAACCGTATCATTGAACTGGCCGAGCCCGATACCATTACCATCAACGACAACCTGGCGGTGATCGCCACTGTGGGCCGGGGTATGGTGCACAACTGCGGCACCGCCGCCAGGCTTTTTGGGGCCATGAGCCGGGCGGGGATCAATGTGCGCATGATCGACCAGGGCTCCAGCGAGCTTTCCATTATCGTGGGCGTGGACGATATGGATTTTGAGCAGACGATACGCGCCATTTATCATGAGTTTGTTCAGGAATGAATGAGAATCATCCAGGGTGTCGAAACAGTCGGCACCCTTCATGCAAGAAGGCAGATAAAGGGTAAACCAACTTGGATATGTTTAATGAAGAAATGATGCAGGTGACAGAAGATGCAGGTTACGGCCCAAATGCTTTTGATTGTATGCCCGCTGGCGCTGCTGGCGGGCTTTGTAGACAGCGTGGCAGGCGGCGGCGGGCTTATTTCGCTGCCGGCCTATTATCTGGCGGGGCTTCCGCCCGTGCTGGCAGCGGGCACGAACAAGCTGTCCGCGGCGCTGGGAACAACGGTGGCGGCTTTCCGCTACGGCAAGGCCGGCCAGGTACATTGGCGGGTGGGGCTTGCGGCGGTGGCGGGCGCATTGCCGGGCAGTGCCCTGGGGGCGGCGCTTTTGCAATTGATCCCCGAAAACACCATGCGCATCATTGTGATCGGTGCGATTCCCCTGGTAGCGGTTGTCGTGCTGCGCCGGAGGGATGCGCTGAGCCCGCGCATGCGCGTACCGGAAAAGGGTGTGCTCCCGGCAGGCTTTTTGGTCGGCCTGTTCATCGGGTTTTATGACGGTCTGGTAGGGCCGGGCACCGGTACGTTTCTGATCCTGCTGTTTACACTGATCCTGGGGATGGAGGCGGTGAAGGCCAGCGGAACGGCTAAAATCGTGAATCTGGCCAGCAATGTCGCTGCGCTTTTCATGCTGCTGCTAAAGGGCCATGTGCTGTTTCTGCTGGGGCTGCCCGCCGCATTGTGCGCCATGGTGGGCGGGTATCTTGGCGCCGGCATGACCATACGCCGCGGAACGGGTTTTATCAGATGGATGCTGATGGCCGTACTGGCCCTTTTGCTTGCAAAAATGATATGGGATGTGGTAACATAAAGTGTTTCAGGCACCCATAAAAACTGCGGCGCAGGCGCGTTTCGCGGCTTCGGGAAGGAGTGCTGCATCATGGTGGTCTCACAAGAGAAATGCTTGACATTGACGGTACCCGCCGATCCTAATTGGATGCTGGTGGTTCGTATGGCTTTGGGTGGCGCGGGCGCCCTGATGGGCCTGAATATCGATTTGGTGGACGATTTGCGCACCGCGGCGGATGAGACATGCGATTTTCTGCTGCACCAGCCCCGCAAGGTCAGGTGCATCAAAATCGCATGCAGCCTGAAAAACGAGGCGGTATGCACGGTGTTCAACTGCGACTTTGCGCAAGAGTGCCAAACGTGTGAGGAAATGGACCTGGATGTGACACGCGGCATTCTGGAAACGCTGATCCCCGAGGTGGAGTTGGAGGAAGACGGGGTGTGCATCCGTTCGGTGTCCCTGACGCTGCCGCTTCACGCCAAGTAAAGGGGGCCGCCATGAAGGACGAAAGATTGACGCCGCTCTTGCTTTTATACAGGCAGGGGCCGCGGCCGGAGCTGATGGAGCAACTGGTGGAGGGGTATCTTCCGCTGGCCAGGCAGATCGCCCGCCGTTTCGCGGGCCGGGGCGTAGAGCTTGAGGATTTGGAGCAGGTGGCCAGCATTGGCCTGATGAAGGCCATACAGCGTTTTAAACCCGAGCTGGGGCTGCGCTTTGCCACTTATGCCACCCCCACCATCGCGGGGGACGTGCGCAACTATATCAGGGACAAGGGCGACGCGCTGCGGCTGCCCCGGGATGCCAAAAACCGGCTGTATCACCTGCAAAAGGCACGGGAGAAGCTGACGCGGGAGTTGATGCGGGAGCCCACAATGGCCGAACTTTCCCAGGAAATGCGCATGCCTATTGAGGAGTTGCTGGCTCTGCTGGACCTGCGCAAGAACACGGACGTGTTCTTCCTGGATGCGCCCATGGACCCGGAGGAGGAGCAGCGCATCATTGCGCGCCTTGGCGGCGAGGATGCGGGCTTTGAGTCGGTGGAGCACCGGGACTGGATCAACTGGGTGTACGATCTGGTCACACCGGAGGAAAAAAGATTGCTGGAGCTTAGGTATGAGCACCGGCTTGGACAGCGGGAAACGGCCCGCCGCATGGGCGTCAGCCAGATGCAGGTATCCCGCATGGAGCGCAGGGTGCTTGCCAGGCTGAAGAATATAGAACAGCAGAACGTGCAGTGACACATACATGTAAATCTTGCCATGGGATAAAATTATTGCAGGAGTTTTGCGATTTCGTAAAGAATATTCGCACAGCTGCGATCAGGGGAGGGATGGTATGTACGGGCAGCGGCCGCCGGCGCGCAGAAGGTCAGGCTTTGGCCGCGTTTTGTTCGTACTGGCCGTGCTGGGCTTCTCGGGATGGTATATTTATACCACCCTGGTTCCCACGGGCATCCGCACCGCGGTCATATCCTCGGGCACGCTGGGCTTCAGCTATACGGGGGACGCGATGATCGTGCGCAACGAAACCGCCTATGACGAGGACGGTGTTACCAGTGTGCAGTACATGGCGGAAGAGGGCAGCAAGGTTTACCTCGGCGACTTGATCTGCATGGTATATACCTCCGGCTACAGCCAGAAGGAAGTCAACACGCTGCAAAGCTACCGGGACCAGATCAAGGAGTACCACCACGGCCTGATCGCCAAGGAAAGCACTTTTGATCAGAAGATGACCAGATTGGAGAACGAGGTCATCCAGCGGGCCCGGGAGGTGCGCCAGATGGTGCAGGGCACAAAGGGCAACATGCTGAATATGGAAAAGATACTGGATGCGGCCATCACAGCCCGGCAGGACTATCTGCGGCAGAAATACCGGGACGACACACGCCTTACACGGCTGTATGATGATGAAAGCGCCCAGGAAAAGCGTATTCAAAGCTATACAAAGCAGCGTTCAGCCGCCCAGGAAAGCCTGGTCAGCTTTTATACAGACGGCTATGAGGAACTGAACGTTTCCAACTTCGAACAGTTTTCCCCCGCCCAGGTCAGGGCCATGATCGGCGGGGCCAAGCCTGAAAAAACTGCCGTGGAGCGGGGGCGGACCACCATTTACCGGCTGGTGCGCCAGAACGGCTGGGGTGTTTTGCTGCTGCTGAGCAATCCGGATTGGACGCCGATCCAGGGACAGACGTATCAATTGAAGCTGGAGCAGTTTGAAAACACCGTGGTGAACGCGACGGTGATATCCTTCACCCGGTCCGGCGGTGAGCTGCTTTTGCGCCTGTCCGTTTCCAGCGACGTTTCCCCGGTGCTGTTCATGCGCACCTGCCAGGCGGAGATTGGCGAATATGTCAGCGGCATGGTAGTGCCCACCCGCTGTATCGCCCGCAGGAAGGATCCGCAGACAGGCGCGGTTTTGACGGGCGTGGTGGTGGTGAATGAGTTCAATCAGGCATTCGTGCCTGTGAACATCATATCCACCGACGGCGAAAACACCCATATCGAGTCGCTGATGCCCGGCCTTTTGTACGAGGGCCAGACCATTCGTGTATATTAGCCGGAGGTGGCGGTCATGGAGGAAGGGTTGGCATGCCGGCTTGGCGAGATACGGCAGGAGCTTCAGGCGGCCTCCGCCGCCTGGGGGAGGACACCGCGGATCATCGCCGTCAGCAAAACCGTTTCCCCGGAACGGATTAATCCCCTGGCCGGAATGGATATTGTTGATCTTGGCGAGAACCGGGCGCAGGAAATGTTGGAAAAATTGCCCTTTCTTAATCCAAAATTTCGGATGCACATGATAGGAAGGTTGCAAACCAACAAAGTTAAATATATAATGAGTAAGGTATGCTTGATACATTCCCTGGACAGAATGGAACTGGCAGGGGAAATTGACCGCCAGGCACGCAAGGCCGGGCTGGTGATGGATACACTTTTGCAGGTAAACATCGCCGGGGAAGCGCAAAAAGGGGGCATCCCCCCTGGTGAGGCCGGAAGCTTCCTTCGGGAATGTGCCTTGCTGCCGGCGATTAAAGTGCGTGGGCTGATGGCCGTTATGCCCCTTGCGCAGGACGCGGAAAGCCTGCGCCCCTTGTTTAGGGGGATGCGCTCGCTCTTTGATGATTTGGCCCGTGAGGGAATACCCGGCGTGCGCATGGAGGAATTGTCCATGGGCATGTCCCATGATTATCTGATCGCCGCCCAGGAAGGCGCCACCATGGTGCGCATCGGTTCGGCGCTGTTCGGGGCCCGGAGCCCCAAGGCCACCAACTAGTAGGAGGGTTCCCATGGCATTGCGCGATATGATTGACCGGGTGCGGGATAACGTTTCCCAAATGACCCGCAGGTTTCTGCATGGGGAAGAGCAAGGATACTACGACCAGCAGGGATACGGTCAGCAAGGATACGGTCAGCAGGGATACGGCCCGCAGGATGGCTACTATGACCAGGCTCAGGCGGCCTATGGCCAGGAGAGCGGATCATATGCCGCCTATGACGGTTCATACCAGCGGCAGCAAGGCTATCAGCAGCAGGCGCCCCAGCAGCAGCAGCCGTATCAGAATTACCAGCAGGAGGGCTATGCCAATCAGGAGGGATACCAATCCCCCTACGCGGGCAGCTATGCCAGGCAGGGCCAGCCGGCGCAAAGGCAAAGCCGCGCATCGGCACAGAATGTTGAAAAGGTGGTTCCCTTCCCCGGCGTCATGAGCGATGCGGCGGGCAATGCCTACACCCATGAGTTGCAGATTCTCCAGCTTCGGGACAGGGATGAGTGCCGGGCTATCATTGAATACTTGAAGAACAATTGCACGGTGGCGCTGAACATGGACAATATCGCCAGCGATACGGAAAAGCAGCGCTGTGTGGATATGCTCAGCGGCGCCGCATATACATTGAACTGTAACATCAACCGCATTTCCACCCGCGGCGTTTACGTGATTACGCCCGAGGCCGTGCGCGTGCAGCAGGATGAAGCCACAAGGCGCCTGAACGGTGTGGCCAGGCAGGCGGGCCAGCGGCCCAGCCGAGCCCACAGCTATGCGGGGCGCGGCAGCGCACAGCAGGAAGGGTATGAAGCGCAGGACGGCGGCTATGCGGCCTATCCCCCTCAGGGCGGCTATGCGCCCCAGGAGGAAACCGAGCCGCAGGGCTATCAGAATCCTTACGGAAACGACGGGGAATACAGGACAGCGGGATATTACGCGCCGGAGACGCGGCGGGCCGCCGGGTATGGCCGCTGACCATAACACGCAAGAGAGGGGGCATTGTGCTTGAGATGGTTGTTTGATCTTCTTCTGCTGGCTACATTCTTATATCAGGTGGCCTTGCTGATCTATTTCGTGATTGCCTTTGTGAAGCCGGACCAGTCGCCTTTTACCCATTTTCTGCACGGTATCATTGAGCCGGTTTTGACGCCCCTGCGCCGCCTGCTGGCCAAAGTTCTGCCCGCCAATTGGTAGCGGATGGACTGGTCGCCCCTGGCGGCCTGGTTTGTGATCTGGCTGACGAGGGAACTGCTGGAGATTCTCAGGCGCATTTTCAGCTGATGAAAGCCCATGTGCCGGCGGACAGCGGAGAAAAAAGGCTTCGCGAGCTTTGCCTGCGCAGTCAGCGGCTTAAAGAGCCCGTCTGTACGCGCTTTTTGACGCCGCCGGAGGCTGAACTTGCGGTGCGGGCCGCCGGGGAGCATCATCTATTGTGCATGCTTTATGGCGGATACCCGGCGGCGGAGCGGGTGATGGTCTGCTTTCATCCCGATGGGGAGGAGCCGGTATTTTCCATCACCTGCCTGCATATTACCTGGGATGGGCGGTATCACCAGGCGGAGCACCGCTCGCTGTTGGGCAGCGTACTGGGCCTGGGCATCGAGCGGAGCATGGTGGGGGATATCGTTATCACTCAGGACGGCGCATATTTATTCGCCGCGGATGAAATGGCGGGCTTCATTGCCCAGAACCTTGCGCAGGCCGGCAGGGTGCCCGTACGCGCGGCGGTCATGGAAAGTGCTCCTGACATCGCCCCGGCCCAGGGGGATTTGTTCCGGGACACGGTGGCGTCCCTGCGGCTGGACGCGGTGCTGGCGGCAGGTTTGAACATGAGCCGGTCCGAAGCCGCCGGTTGCGTCGCCTCCGGGCAGGTGCAGGTCAACCACAGGCCGGAGATGCGCACAGACGCGCAGCTGCGTGAGGGCGACCTTGTCTCCATCCGCGGTTTTGGGCGGCTTGCGATAAAGTCTGTCGGGGTGCCCACCCGCAAGGGGCGGATCCCCATTCAATTTGAGAGCCATGGCATTCATTGATCATAGTGGCCATTTTTTTCCAGCTAGAAAGGAGACCGCGCACATGCCTATCACCGTCGGAATGATCGAAGAAAAAGAGTTCAAGACCAAAGTACGCGGCTATGATCCCGTAGAGGTGGACGAATTCTTGGATGAGATTTGCGACGAGCTTATCGCGTTGCAGGATGAAATCGCTTCTTTGCAGGAGCAGCTTGCCCAGTCACGTGCCCAGGCGGCCCGTCCGGCAAGGCCTGACCCGGCGCCTGTTGCGCCGCCCACCACACGGCCCCAGGTGCCCGCTATCGCAAGGGAGCAGGAGGAAACGCTGCGAAAGCTGCTGGTCAATGCCCAGCGGGTAAGCGATGAGACGGTTGCCGAGGCCCACGCCAGGGCGGAAGCCATTGTGGCCGAGGCGCAGAAGAAGGCGGAAACGGCAGTGGCGGATATTGCCTCCGAGCGGGAATCCCTTGCCCAGGAGGTTGATATGCTGCGCAAAGCAGCCAAGGATTACAGGGAGCGCTTCCAGCGCCTGGTGGAGGATCAGAAGCACATCCTCAGGGCGGAGACGGAACTGTTCGCGGACTGATGAACGGATAAGCCGGGCGGATGCCCGGGCTTACGAAAGATTGCGGCCTGGATGTATCGGGCAGCCTTTTTTCGGACGTCTTTTTTGAAAAGGGGAAAGGCTTTATACTTTCAAGCCATCAAAAAACCACCCTCGCGGTGGCTTTTTTGCTATTTGAACGCTAAGAGATGCAGCCCGTGGCAGGGGGCCGCCCGGTTACGGCACGATGTCGCCCACGCCGGAGAGGACAAAGGTGGGCTGATAGGGGAAGGATTTCATTTCTTCTATATCGGTGACGCCGCTTAGCACCAGCACGGTGTCAATGCCGCTTTCAATGCCGGAGATGATGTCGGTATCCATGCGGTCGCCGATGATGGCCGATTCTTCCGGAGTGACGCCTAAAATTTGGAGGCCGTGGCGCATCATCAGGGGGTTGGGCTTGCCCAGGTAATACGCGGTGCGGCCCGTGGCCATGGCGATGGGTGCCATCAGCGCCCTGGTGGCCGGGGCAAAGCCGTTTTCAATGGGCCCGGTCAGGTCGGAGTTGGTTCCGATCAGCTTGGCCCCCTTCAAAACCAGGGAGACCGCCTTTTCAATCTTGTCATAGCTGTAGGTGCGGGTTTCGCCCAGCACCACGTAATCGGGGTTCACATCGTTCATGGTAAAGCCCGCGTCATACAGCGCGCCAACCAGCCCCGGTTCTCCGATCACATAGGCGCTGCCGCCGGGGCACTGGACTTTCAAAAAGGCGGCGGTGGACAAGGCGCTGGTGTAAAAATGATCCTCCGACACGGCAAGCCCCAGCCGGGACAGTTTTTGCGCCAGTTCCCTGGGCGCCCGCTCCGAGCTGTTGGTTAAAAACAGATATTTCTTGTTTTCCCGCTTTAAGAACTCCACAAATTCGAGAACGCCCGGTAGCAGCTTGTTGCCGTGGTATAAAACGCCGTCCATGTCGCAGATGAAACCTTTTTTTGCCCTCAGATGCGCAAGGTCTACCGTTTTCATATGCACCCTCCTGTCTTATGGTAGTATAGCCTGTTTTGCAAGGCGTGGCAATGCTTTGCGGCAAAACAGGCGAAAATAGGCGGCCGCTTGCCTGGAATAATAATGACGCGCCGGGGACACTGTGATATAATGGATTATCTTTTCCCCCGAAAGGAAGCAGCGGGATATGGACATGATCGGTATCATTGAAAGCAAAAAGTTGGGCCGTGCGCTGAGCGATCAGGAGATCGGCTTTTTTGTGAAAGGCGCGGCTGATGGCGGCATACCGGATTATCAGCTGGCCGCGCTGCTCATGGCCATACGTTTAAACGGCATGACGATGGAGGAGACGGCCATGCTTACCCTCCATATGGCCCATTCCGGGGACATGGCGGATTTGAGCGCCATCCCGGGGCGTACGGTGGATAAGCATTCCACCGGCGGCGTGGGGGATACGACCACATTGGTATTGACTCCCCTGGTGGCCGCCTGCGGTGTGCCCGTGGCCAAAATGAGTGGCCGGGGACTTGGTCATACCGGCGGAACGCTGGATAAGCTGGAGAGCATACCCGGCATGCGGGTGGAGCTTGCGCAGACAGCGTTTATCGATCAGGTCAGGCGCATCGGCTGCGCGGTGGTCGGCCAGAGCAGGAATATGGCGCCGGCGGACAAAGCGCTCTACGCGCTGCGGGATGTGACCGCCACGGTGGACAGCCTGCCGCTGATTGCCTCTTCCATCATGAGCAAAAAGCTGGCCAGCGGGGCCGGCGCCATTGTACTGGATGTGAAGACGGGCTCCGGGGCCATCATGCATACCCTCAAGGGGAGCATTGACCTGGCCAGGGCCATGGTGGATATAGGCAATTTGACGGGCCGGCCTACGGTCGCCCTTGTCACCGGCATGGCGGAGCCGCTGGGCTCCCATGTGGGCAACGCTCTGGAAGTGAAGGAGGCTATCGATATCCTGGCGGGCAGGGCAAAGGGGCCGCTGCTGCACGTGTCGCTTTTGCTGGGCAGCCATATGCTTTTGGCCGCGGGGCGCGCATCCAGCCTTGCTGAGGCGGAGGTGCTTTTGAAAAATGCGCTGTCAAGCGGTGCGGGCCTTGATAAGCTTCGGGAGATGATTGCAGCCCAGGGGGGCGATTCCGGGGTATGCGGCGATGTTTCCCTGCTTCCGCAAGCCCCTTTCATCCGGCCTGTGGCTGCGAAAAACGCCGGTGTGGTGCAAAGCATGGACACGGCCCGGCTGGGCCTGTGCGCCCAGCGCATGGGAGCCGGGCGCATCCGCAAGGAGGATACAATCGATCCCGCTGTGGGCTTCGTGCTTCATAAGCGCATCGGGGATGCAATCGAAAAGGGGGAAGCGCTTGTCACACTCCACGCCCGGGATGAGGCATCGGCAGAAATGGCGGAGAAGACACTGCTTGACCATATCGTCATCGGCCCCGGGGCGGTTTTGCCGGAGCTGCTGATTCATGCTGTTGTTACGAAAGACGGAGTGCAGGAAATTTCATAAAACTTGTAAGAAAAATGTATGTACTTGCGCTTTTGCATGTTTCGTGCTACAATAAGTCGCAAGAAGCCCTGTGCAGATTTGCATGGGGCCTCTTTTGCGCGTGATGCGCCAGGGATAGGGTAGGAGGCGTGGCCATGGAAACCATTCGTTATGACGCAATTGTAATCGGGGCAGGCCCTGCCGGTATTTTTACCGCGCTGGAGCTGTCTTCCATAAAGCCCGAAAGCCGTGTTCTGATCGTGGATACGGGCCGCGCCATCGCCAGGCGCAACTGTCCCGCCCGCACCACAGGCAAGTGCGTGCATTGCGACCCTTGCGCCATTGTCCACGGCTGGGCGGGTGCAGGTGCTTTTTCCGACGGCAAGCTGTCGTTGAGTGATGAGGTAGGCGGACACATAAGCGACTATATGGGTCACCCCAAGGCGCAGAAGATGATTCGCCATGCCGATGATATTTATCTGCGTTTTGGCGCGCCCCGTGAGGTTCACGGCCTGGACGACCGGAAGGTGGAGGAAATCGCCTACGAGGCCAGCCGCCACAACATAAAGCTCATCCCCTGCCCGGTGCGCCATCTGGGCACGGAAAACGCAGGGGTTGTGCTGGAAGCCATGCATGATTTTCTGGTGGCCAATACAAATACCACCTTTGCGGAGCTGACCACAGCCAGCGATGTGCTGGTGGAGAACAACAGGGTGGCAGGCGTGAAGCTGGTTCCCAAGAAGGGGGAACCCTATACCGCTATGGCGCCGTACGTGGTGGCGGCCCCCGGCCGCGGCGGCGCGGCCTGGCTGGCGGCGGAGGTAGGCAGGCTGGGCCTGCGCACGCAAAACAATGAGGTGGACATCGGCGTCAGGGTGGAGGTGCCCAACGCCATCATGGACCATCTGACCAGGCATTTGTATGAAGCGAAGCTGGTTTATTACAGCGATACATACGAGAACAAGGTGCGCACCTTTTGCATGAACCCCGGCGGCGTTGTCAGCGAAGAGCATTACGAGGGCGGAATCGCCGTTGTAAACGGCCACAGCTATGGCGATGAGTCGCGGCGCACCGGAAACACCAACTTTGCCATGCTGGTTTCCACCCGGTTCACCGAGCCCTTCAACCAGCCCATCGAGTATGGCCGCTACATTGCCCAATTGGCGAACATGCTTACCGGCGGGCCCATCATGGTGCAGCGGCTGGGGGATTTGCTTCAGGGCCGGCGCACCGATATCAGCCGTCTGAACAAATCCACCACCATCCCCACCCTGACCACGGCGGTGCCCGGCGACCTGAGCTTTGTGCTTCCGCCCCGGCATTTGACCAGCATTGTGGAAGCTTTGAAGGCGTTTGACCACCTGGCCCCCGGCCTTTACAGCCGCAATACGCTGCTGTACGGCGTGGAAGTGAAGTTTTATTCCAGCAAGGTCATGGTGAACAACCAGCTTGAGACGCCCATCGCCGGCCTGTACGCCATCGGCGACGGCGCAGGGATCACCAGGGGGCTGATGCAGGCTAGTGTGACGGGTATTGCCGTGGCGCAGGATATCGCGGGGAAGATGAAATAAAGAAAAATGTGAAGCAGGGCATTGCGATACATCCGCAGTGCCCTGTTTTTTGAATGCTGTCCGCCACAATCAGCTGTTATCATGGATCCACGCGATTCCTTTATCCAAGAGGCCGGGCTCCGTAAGGTGCATATAGTGGCCGCTGTTTTTGGCCTCCATATACGTTGCCCTGTCGCTGAAGGAGAGGTATTCCTTCATGATGGCTTGCCAGATGGATTCTATCTTGCGGGCAAGCTCTATTGTTGTTCCGCCAAACGCCATAATTTCTTTTTCATAAAGGGCGGAGGAATGCGTGATCAAAACCAGCGGGATATTGGGAAAGCCCTCCCTTGATTTGAGGCTGTCGGTTTCGCTTTCCTCATGGGAAAGCCGGTACTCCTCCATGGCCGTTTTGTAGGAGGCGGGCTTTGTATAGGAGTCAAGTATGTATTGCCCGGCTTCTTTGGTAAAGTTCTGGTAGTAATAAAAAGGCGGCGCGTTTTTCATAAGCGCCTTTATCACAAAGCCCAAGTGAAGCTTTGCCATCATGCGCAGGCAGCCAAGGTTTGAAAACTTGTCCACGCCGCTTTTTTTGTATTCGTCGGGCGACAACATTTCCCGAAACCGGTTGTCGCTGGCCGACAGGGGATCAAGCAGGATCATGCCCTTGAGCACGCCGGGACAAAGCCTGGCAAACTGCTGTGCATACAGGCCCCCCTGGGAATGGGCAATCAAAATCAGCCTGTCTTCATGGGGCACCATGCTGAGCAGCGTCATCAATTCTTCCGCAATGGCAAGCGGTGACCTTTTTGAGCTTTGACATTCACTGTTGTTGATCCCCGCCCGTTCGTATACAAGCACGCCGCCGTAGAGGCGCGACAGCGCATCAGCGATATGCCACCATTCGCCTATGCAACTAAAAAGCCCCATTTCAATGACAATGCCCACCGCACTGCCGCCAAATACTTTGTAAGCTGTTTTCTTTCCGCCGACGGATACATAATCTGGCTTCATGTTCGAATCCTCCCAAAGGCCGGGCTCCGGCTGCGCCTGTCAGAATTTGAATGTACCATGCATCCGCGGGTGGTTCAAGGAAGTGCTGTTTAAGATTCCATTAGAAATTGGATAATGCGTTACTCTGAATAAAGCAGCAGCAGTTTGGCGCTATCAATGCAAAACTGCATATCCTTTTCACCAAGGACGGCTTTATAGAAGTGCTTTTCACGATTGGCATCCGTTACGCGGCGGAGCATTTCTGCCGCGACGGCATGCGCCACATCGGTTACGGAAGTATATCCCGCCGCATAAAACGCCATGGAAGCCGCGATGCCAACGCCATTGATTCTGACAAGGTCGCAAAGGCAAAACAGATCATCCTTTTCCGGGCTGCTCTCCCAATAGTCCTTGGAATTTTTCAGCCCTTTCCGCCCTATGGCCTCCAGGCGTTCGGCATCAATATACGGAAAATCAGAAAGCGGAACGGGCTTTTGAACGAGGGTTCCCGCTTCCCTGCGCAAAATGGTCAGGTAATCCTCCGCTATTGCGGCTTCCCTGGCAAAAGCGATCATCTTCGCAGGTGTGGAAAGCGCCTTGATAAGCTGCTCCACGTTTTCTATGCCGCGGGCGGCAATTTTATCAAAGTTCAGGTCGATGTCCTGCCAAAGGATTTGCCGGCTGGGTAGCAGGTTTTGCTTTTTGAGCAGGTCACGGTATTCCAGTATGTGTATGCGGCGTACATCCAGATGGTAGGACATTCTTCACCCCTCCTGTGCATATGGGATAGGAATTCTCGATACTTACATAAATTGTAACAGAACAACCTGCTTTGTACAAGGGA
>JAEWNM010000286.1 GCA_023392755.1 Bacillota bacterium | reverse complement strand
GCAGAGGATGCCCCACCCGCCCAGAGAACGGTCCTATGTTCTGCGCCTTTCCTTTCCCGCCATTTTTGAAAACCTGACGGCAACCATGATGCAGATCACCAACATGATCATGGTAGGCGGTCTTGGGGCATCGGCTACCGCCACCGTGGCGGTAAACTCCGCGCCCACCTGGGTCATCAACAGCATCGTCATGGCTGTCGGCGTGGGCAGCACGGCCCTGATTGCCAGGGCCACCGGTGCAAAGCAGACTGCCAAGGCGGAATCCGCCTTAAGTCAAACGTTTCTCATGGGCGTGCTGATTGGCGCTGCGCTCAGCCTATTGACATATTTGCTGGCACCGCTGATCCCCCTCTGGATGCATGCCGATCCCCTCCTGCACGCTGAGGCTTCATCTTATCTGCGCATTCTTTCCGCCGGATTCCTGCCTTACTACACAGGGGTCGTGCTGGCCGCCGCGCTTCGCGGCGCGGGGGACATGGCTACACCCATGAAGATAAGCACCACCGCCAGCGTCTTGAATATCGTGGCCGGCTTTTTCCTGATCTACCCCTCACGGCATATAACCATCCTGTCGTTTTCTTTCCCTCTGTGGGGTGCCGGACTGGGTGTCAGGGGCGCGGCCATTGCCACGGCCGTTACAACGGGGCTGTCGGGCGTATGGATGATTGCCGCCGTGCTCCTCCCCAAAAGCCGCCTGCGGCTGCGTCTTGCGCGGCTTCGCCCCGATTTCCCGCTTATCAGGCATCTTTTGTCGGTTGGCACCCCCGCAGCCCTGGAGCGGCTATCCATCTCCCTGGGGCAGGTGATATTCATTGGCATGGTGGCGGCCCTGGGCACCGCACAGCTGGCTGCCCACCATTTGGTAGTCACCATCGAGTCGCTTTCCTATATGCCCGGCTACGGCTTCGCGGCGGCAGCCGCCACGCTGGTGGGGCAGTCCCTGGGCGCTGGAGAGCCGCATAATGCCCGGCTGCGCGGAGGCCTGGCCATCCGTTTATGCGTGATGACAATGTCCCTGATCGGCGTGGCACTTTTTCTCCTGGCCCCCTGGTGGATGTCCCTTTTCACCCCGGATAAGGAGGTTCGTTTGATCGGGGCCTCGCTGCTGCGCATCTGCTCCCTTGAACAGCCGGCCACCGCGCTGTATCTCGTTTCCTCCGGCGCACTGCGGGGCGCGGGCAAAACGCGGGCGCCCTTTCTGATCGCCTTCGCCAGCATGGGCCTTAGGCTGGCGCTGGCATATGTGTTCATCACCCGCTGGAACATGGGTACCCAGGGTGCCTGGTGGGCCATGGGCATCGATCTGTGGGTAAGGGGGATATGTACATTCCTTTGCTTTTCGGCTTTTGCCAGAAAAATGCGACAATAAGGCCTGGCCGATAAACAGCCCCGCCTTATCATTTTCAAGCTATCTAGCATTTACCCATGCGACACATAGCGCACCCGGCCGCTATTCACGCGAATCCCTTTCCATATGCATCTAAAAATAGCCAAACGGCGGCACCGTGACCGCGTCAAGGCCATTTGGGCTCATCCGCCTGCCCGGATGTACAGCATCAAAAACGCCGCCGCGGCAGCCAGAAAGAGCGTGCCCGTGACGATGAGAAAGCCGTACCCGCCGGCGCGCTTTGACTGCTTCATGCGTTTGTAATCAAAAAACGTGCCGGACATTTTCCGCTCGTCACGCGCAAGCACGGAGAATATCTTCTTGATGCCAAATCCCAGCATGTCGAACAGGCCGTCGGAGGCCACAAAGGCCAGGACGCCCGTGCCCAGCAGGGCCACCGCCGCCGCGAAACAGCCGTCGGAGAGGTACTGCCACATAAACAGGGGATCGCTCTTATAAAAGGCACCCCTTCCCCCAGCCACCGCAAGGGCTATGGTCAGGCCGATCCCCAGAGCGATCCCATAAGAAAGCAGCTTACGGCCCGTCACAGCCCAAGCTCCCGGCGGTATTCGTGAAGCTCCGCCTGATTACAATGGATGAAGTGGCCCGGCACAATCTCGTGCATGGCGGGCTTGTCTGTGGCATAGTCATGGGCCAACGTCGGGTTGTATTCAATGCGCTTGCGCGTCTTTTCATAGTGCGGGTCGGGATATGGGATAGCCGAGAGCAGGGACTTGGTGTAGGGATGCAGCGGATGCTGGAAAAGCTCATCCGATGTGGTCATCTCCACAATGCGGCCGAAGTACATAACGGCGATGCGGTCAGAGAAATACTTAACCACCGACAGGTTATGGGCGATGAACAGAATGGTCAAACCCATCTTGTTGCGCAGCTCGTTGAGCAGGTTGATCACCTGCGCCTGGATGGATACGTCCAGCGCGGAGATGGGCTCGTCGGCGATAATCAGCTCGGGCTCCAGCACAATGGCCCTGGCAATGCCGATACGCTGACGCTGGCCGCCGGAGAACTCGTGAGGATAGCGGTCGGCGTGCTCAGGCACGAGGCCCACCAGTTCCAGCATCTCATACACCTTGTCGTCGATGTACTTCTTATCCTTGATACCGCGGATGCGCAAGCCCTCGGCGATGATCTCCCGCACGGTCATGCGCGGGTTGATGGAGGCGATAGGGTCCTGGAAAATCATCTGCATCTTGGTCATCATGTTGTCACGGCCGGCAACGTCCATTTCGGTTTCATAGCGGCGCTTGCGCTCCTGGGCAGCCTCGCCCTCAAGGGCGGCCGCGTCCCTTTGGTACTCCTCCGTCAGGCGTGCCATGCGTTTTTCCCGGTAAAGCTGCTGGCTGCGGCGCTTCTCCTCGGCCGATTCGTAGGCCCGCCTTTGAATCTGTTCGGCACGGGCCGCGAAGGCTTTCTTCATATCCGCCTCCCGGGCGGCATACTCCGCCTGGAGTTGGTCTTTATCCGCCGGGGATTCCTTTATCTTCGCCTCTTTTTCGGCGGCCATAGCCGTAAGCTTCGCCTCCAGCTCCGCCCGTTCCTGGTAATGCAGCACCGGCGCGCCGTTCATGGTGGAGGAGATGCGCAGCCCCTGGAAATACACATCGCCCTCGGTGGGATCATACAGGTTGATGATCGTGCGGCCGGTGGTGGTTTTTCCGCAGCCCGACTCGCCCACCAGGCCGAAGACCTCGCCCTTTTTGACAAAGAAACTGACATCGTCCACGGCCTTGTTCACATACGTGCCGCTTTTGAAGTACTGTTTCAAGTGGGATACCCGCAGCAGCACATCAGGATCATCAGGCTGCTTTTGTATTTCCTGCTTGCGCATAAAGCTTGCGGAGAGCGTCTTTTTCAG
>JAEWNM010000354.1 GCA_023392755.1 Bacillota bacterium | reverse complement strand
CCCTTCACACAGCGCGGGGATGCCGCCATCGTATCCCCCAGGCTGCGCGCGCAAATGGCGTTAAGCTCGGGCGCGGATGTGGTGGTAGAGCTGCCGGCGGCCTATGCCGTAAGGGAAGCTGAATTCTTTGCGCTGGGCGGCGTTTCGATTCTTTCATCTATGGGTGCAAGCCATGTGTCCTTCGGCTGCGAAGATGAGGACCTGACGGGCCTTATGCGCGCCGCCCATCTCCTGGAAGCGCCTACGCAAGCGTTTCAGGCAACCCTCCGCTCGGAGCTTGATAAAGGGCAATCCCACGCAAAAGCCCAGGGAATCGCAATGCAGGACGCCTTGGAGCAGCCAGGCGGCCGCATCCTCTCCGCCCCAAACAACGTGCTGGCCATCTGCTACCTGCGGGCCATGCTGCGCACAGGAAGCACCATGATACCCGTTCCGGTGAAGCGACTGGGGGACTACCATGACACCGGCTGGCAGGAAGGCTATGCCTCCGCCACCGCCGCGCGGGAGGCCATCAGGCGCGGCGACTGGCACCGCATAGAGCATATGGTTCCGGAGGCCGCGCTTCCGCCGCTTGTAAAAGCGCTGGAGGATGGCTGCATCCACCGTCTGGAAGCATTGGACATCTTGCTCAGGGAAAAACTGCACCGTCTGGATAGCGAAGCGCTGCGCCTGTACCCCAACGTAAGCGAGGGGCTGGAGCACCGCATTATGGCCCTTGCGCCCCGCCACACAACCCGCAGGGACCTGCTTGAAGCACTGAAAACAAAACGCTATACATATGCCCGGCTGAACAGGCTGCTGACCCACATACTGCTGGATATGACCTCCAGCCGACTGGCGCAATGCCGTCCCCAATCCTTCCGTCTTCTGGGCTTTTGCCCAAATGCCCGGCCTTATTTGAACTCCCTGCCCAAGGGGCTTGTGTATACAAAAGCCGCCCGTCAGGAGAAGGAAGCATCCTTCCAGCTGGACATGGCGGCTTATGACCTGTGGGCAATGGGCGCGACACTCCCGCTGGGAATGGGCTACCGGCAGCAGGTGGTACGGGAAGACGAGTGACGCGGCACGCTTTCAGGGAATCTGCAAAAAATAAAACCATCCATACAATTTTCAGCAACCCGATTATGCTCAATCTCATTTCAGTAAGATTTGTCCAGGTTCCGCTTTGCCCTGTAGAATTCAGCCAGCGTCTCCAAGTCATCCTTGAACTCTTTCAAGGTTTGTTCCGGGCCTTTTTTCAGCGTGTCCATAATGGAAAACGCAAATGCTTCCGGCCCGTATATTTCCCAATCCTGTGCAAATTCCATACGCGCGCAGGAGCCTGTGGCCACAGAAAACCTAAACCTGCTTTCAGCGCCGTGGCGGTTTGGTTCGCCGATAATCAGATATCTGCCATTTTTGAGATTTTCATACAAACTAACGCAGCCGACCTCCTCCCTTTCCTTATATTCCTTTTGAAGGGCTTTTCTTTTCTCCCGCGTATCCATGACCATACCCCATTTCCTTAAGCAAATCAGACAATAAGTGCATCCGCTCCGACAAAAGTTCATCATCCTTGGCCAGCGCATCCTGAAACAAACGGATATCCTCGTCAATCAGCAGATTATCCATACAGATGTTGACGGTCATGGCATCCCCCTGCAGGGGAATGCGGTCCAACTGCGGCTTATCCCCGTCGTACAGTTTGGGATACCTGTAGGCCTCCTGAAAATGCCGTTTGGTGCGGCAGATCATAATGGCCAGATCCAAAACGCGATGCAGCGGCATCTCCTCCGACTGGCGGGACCATTTTTCCCCCGTATAGCGCCAAACCTTGGCGGAGATATCCACCTTGCCCCGGTCATTCCACTGGGCAAGCCCCAGTGACAGGCCCTGTGCATCGGTATGATAAGCCATGCGCCCATCCACATTGGCGTAATTTTCGCTGACAATCACTGGCTTGTGTTTAAGCGTTACCGGTATCTTCATAAACCCTGCTCCTTTTGTTTATTTACTAATTTACTATATTACTAATTAGATTGCTTGTCAAGGGGAAATCCGCATCAAATCCAAAGGCAGTCGGGCCAACAAAAAAAAGCAGCCCTCTTCCTTTTATGGAAAAGAGCTGCTTTGTCATGGGCCGGCCTGTTACTGGGCGGCCTTCCCGTTCTTTTCGGTTTTCAGGGTGATGACCACATGGCGGTTGGGTTCCTCGCCCTCGCTGTGGGTGGTAACGGCATCGTTGGCCTGCAGCGCGCTGTGGAGAATGCGGCGCTCATAGGGATTCATGGGCTCCAGCACTACCTTGCGGCCTGTTTTGACAGCCCGGTTGGCCATGCGGTTGGCCAGCCTGGTCAAAGCCTCCTCCCGCTTGGCACGGTAATTTTCCGTATCCAGCGTCACGCGTATGTATTGATCCGAACCTTTATTGACCAGCAGACTGGTCAGGTACTGCAAGGCATCCAGCGTTTCGCCGCGGCGTCCAATCAATATGCCGAGGGTGTCGCCCTGCATATTGACAAGCACGTTGCCTTCAGCGTCCCGTGATACGGCCACGCTGACGCCCACATCCATCAGGGCGGTCAGCGTTTGCAAGAACTGCTGCGCCTTGCCCTCCGGCGAAGCGGGGTCGGCCTGAGGCGCAGGAACCACCGGTTCTGTCGGCTCCGCGGAGGCAGCGGCCACAGGCCGGCTCTCCCGGATTGGCTGCATAGCTTCCTTGGCCGGCGCTTTTACTGGAGACTTCTTTTCCACAGGCTTTTTCCCGGCGGCAGCTTCCTTTTTCGGCTCCTCCCGCCTGGTTTCGCTCCTTGCGGCTTCTTCTTTTCGCGGTGATTCACGCTTTGGCGGTTCCTTCTTGGAGCTGTCTTCCCTGAATCTGCTTTCCCTGGCAGGCTTTTCGCTTTCCCTGGCCAGCGCATTCCAAAGGGATTCCTCTTCCTGCTCCTTGAGCGTCAGGCGCACTTTGGCCAAACGGCTGCCAAACAAGCCGAACAGTCCCTTGCTGCCTTCCTCCAGAATGTCGATGGTGACCTCGCCGATGGATACACCCAAATGATCCAAACCGGCTGATATGGCCTCCTCAATGGATTTAGCGGACGATTCGTACGTTTTCATTTTACGGTCCCCTCTCCCACGGCGGCAGCTTTCTTTTCCTGCGCGTCAAAGTACTTATTGAGCAGCACGTTTTGCGCCGCGGCAATCAGGTTGGCCGTGACCCAGTACAGCGCAAAGCCTGCGTTGGAGCTGAAGCATATGAAAAGGGAAAAAACGGGGAAGAAATATTTCATGAAGTTGGCCGTACCCGGCTTCCCGTCCTGGGTGGGCGTCTGCGGCATGGCGGAGCTCATCAGGAACTGGGACACGGCCGCCAGGAGCGGCAGCAGGAAAAAGCCATTGTAGGACATGAAAATGGAAAGCTGGACGATGAACAGGTTGATGCCCTCCCAGCCCGGCACCTTGGTCGTCTTTTCATAATACGGCTCCACGGAGGTCTTCAGGACGTTGACCATTTTCGCGACCGTAGTGGGTGTGGCTTCCTTGGAGAAATCAAAGTTGATCCTTTGATCCTCGCCCAAGCCCTGGTTCAACGTATCGATGGCCGCCTTCTGGTCGGCGTTCAGCCTGCTGTAAACGGCCTGCCAGTTTTCGGGCGCCACCTGCTTGATGCTGTTCTCATCCGGTACCAGGGGGGCAAAGGGGCTGTCGGGCATCCATATGTTTTTCACCCACAGCCAGCCTTCATACTGCGGTTCCTTGCCGGAAAGATAAGTGAACACATGATCGGCGGTCTGCTCGTGGGCCAGAATGTTCATGGCGCCGAACATACCAAAAAGGATAGGCAGCGAAAGCAGCATGGGCAGGCAGCCGGAAAGAGGGCTCACACGCTCCTTACGGTAAAGCTCCATCGTTTTTTGCTGCAGCTTTTCCTTATCGTTCTTGTACTTCTTTTGAAGAGCGGCGATCTGGGGCTGCAATTTCTGCGTTTTGCGCATGCTCTTGCGGCTTTTGGCATCCAAAGGCATCAGCAGCGCACGGATCAGCAGGGTGAAGAGTACGATGGACCAGCCATAATTGCCGACAATGGAATATATGCCAAGCAATATCGCCTTCAGGGGTTCGTTAAGGAATGGAAACATGTGGACTATTCCCTCCTAATTGTTGCGTTCATATCCTCCGGCACGGGATCGTATCCGCCCTTGTGAAAGGGATTGCACCGCAGAATCCGCCGAAACGCCATCCACCCGCCCCGAAGTGCCCCGAAGCGCTCGATGGCGGTCATGGCATACTGGGAGCAGGTAGGCTGGAAACGGCATGCATCCGGCAAATGCGGGCTGATATTCCGCTTGTAGAAACGGATCATGGCCAAAAGCAGGCGTTTCATTTGGGCGCGTTCCCCTCCCGAAGAAGGCTTTGCTTTTTCAGAAGATAAGCCAGCCCTCTTGCCAGATCCTGGTACTCCGCCTGGGCCGCCCCGGGCCGGGCAACCACCACATACCAGCCGGCTTTGACTTGTCCAAGAAAGGGGCGGAAGCATTCCCGCAAACGACGCTTCACCTTGTTGCGGACTACGGCATTGCCAATCTTTCTGCTTATGGAAAAGCCTACCTTCAGCCCTGCACCTCTGGCATGCAAAAGCACGATATCTTTGCAGGCTGAGCTCTTCCCCCGCCGGTATACGTACTGGAACTGCTTATTCTTCTGTAGGCGGTATGTACGTTGCAAGCAAAACCCTTCGTTTCAGGCTCGATCAAAGCGCCGCAGAACAGGGCCGCGCCGGCCGATCGCAAAATGCCCTTTCATACTGGAAAAGCCCGTACCCACTGCGCACGGTGGCAAGCAACGGGGCGGGCTGAGCCATGCAGACTTTTGGTTCCACCGTCTCGTCAAACGGTTAAAACCTTGCGGCCGCGGCGGCGGCGGGCAGCCAATACACGGCGCCCGTTTTTGGTGGACATACGGGCACGGAAGCCGTGCACCTTGCTGCGCTGGCGCTTTTTAGGCTGGTAGGTACGGAACATGAAACAACACTCCTCGTTTTACAAAAGTTTTGTATCTGTGACGCGCACCGCGATTTTAACGGCGCAAAATACCACAAAACAGCTATTCTAGTATACTAACCGGGCTAAAAACTGTCAAGAGAAAGTTTCTGTTTTCCCGGCCGCTTTTCCCATGTTTTGCGGCATTCCCGCCGCCCCGGACCACAAAGTCCTGTTTTTCTTGACAAGGGAAGACGCCATGGGCATAATGATGCCATCCATACATATACAAAATGCGCAATATAAAAGGAGAGGGAGCGGCGGACGCCATGAAGAGCACCATCAAGGATATTGCCAAACGGGCGGGCGTCTCCCCTTCCACTGTGAGCCGCGTCATTTCCGGCAGCAACCGCATCAGCGATGGAACGCAAAAGAAGGTGCGGGCGATTATGGAGGAAATGAATTACCGGCCCAACCTTCTGGCCCGCTCGCTGGTAAACCGCACCACCAATGCGGTGGGCGTATTTTCCGCCCTAAACGCTGAAGAATCCATGAAGCATCCCTTCTTTGCAGAGGCATTGCGCGGCATTGGCACCAGGGCAGCCCGCTGCAATCTGCATCTTTTGCTGGGAACCGGGGCCAGCCAGGAGGATGGCGGACGTGTGGTGCGGGAGATGATGTTCTCCGGCATGATCGAAGGGATGATACTGCTTTCCACCCTTCGGGATGACCCGGTGGCCGAGCTGTTGCACCGCCATAGTTTTCCCTTTGTTGTCATCGGTCATCCGCGTCATGGTGAAAACTACCATTGCGTAGACAGCGACAACGAAAAAGCAGGGCGTATGGTAACGGAGTATCTGCTCAAATTCGGCCACCGCCGCCTTTGCTATCTGGGAGCAGAAGATTCCCTCAGCGTTACCTGCAACCGACAGGCGGGTTTTGAGGCTGCACTGAAAAACGCAGGCCTGCCCGTATCGCGGGAGGCATTTTTGCCAAATCCTCTGGCATATGGGGGAGATGCGCTGCCTGCAATGTTCCTTTCGCCCGATGGCCCCACGGCTGTGGTGGCCCAGGACGACGCGCTGGCCATATGGCTGATGGGCGCGCTGCAAAAAGCCGGCCGGCGTGTGCCGGAGGATGTATCCATCATCAGCTTCAACAATGCCGCCGTATCCGCCTACACATCCCCGCCGCTGACCTCGGTGGAGGTGCACCCCTTCCTGCTGGGAGAACAGGCCATGACACTTTTGTACGGCCTGCTCAAGGAGCCCGATTCAAAACCCCGGTGGGTGGAGGTACCGGTAAAGCTCATGGAGCGGGGCAGCGTTTGCCGCCCGCCGGCATAAACGGGAAACGCCGATGAACCTAGCACGGAAAGGCGCGAAATGCAAGGCATTTGGAAGCGCCTTTTGTTATACTGCTCCCCGGAGAGGAGGAAGCGTATGGGATGGCTGGAACGTATGAACCGGGCGCTGGACTACATTGAGGAAAACCTTCAGGGAGAAGTCGACCTCCCTGAGGTGGCCAGAATCGCGTGCCAATCGCTGTCTAGCCTGCAAAGGTTCTTTTCCATTGTGTTGGACGTATCCCTGTCGGAGTATATCCGCAGACGGCGGCTGACCTTGGCGGCCTTTGAGCTGACCCACAGCGACATCAAGATCATTGACCTGGCGCTGAAGTATGGCTATGACTCACCGGAAGCCTTTGCCCGGGCGTTTGGCTTGATGCATGGTGCATCCCCCTCCGCCGCACGCAGCGAAGGGGTCCATTTAAAGGCCTACCCGCGCCTTTCTTTTCTACTGACGCTCAAGGGGGATGTACCCATGGACTACAGGATCCTAACCAGGGAAGCCTTTGCCATATACGGCATTGAAGGCATATTCACCACGGAAAACCAGGAAAACCTCCGGGCGATCCCGCAGTTTTGGCAGGATGTGATGGAGGATGGGCGGTTTGACAAACTGGCGTCTTCCGCCCCCGCAAAGCATTCGGACGAAAACTGCCTGTGCCCCATCAACGCCATTTGCAGTTACCGGGAGACGGGCGGCTCCACCTTTCCTTATATGATCTTTGCATTTCAAGCGGAAGGCAGCCGCACCGAGGGTTTCAGTAAGGCCATCGTCCCCGCCGCCACATGGGCCGTATTCAAAAGCGAACAATACCGCATTGAGGAAACCGCCAAGGCGGTTCAGGCGCTTAACCGCCGCGTATATACCGAGTGGCTGCCCAACGCGCCTTACGAGCAGCTGGATGGCTTTGACATGGAGCTGTACTACGGCGAAAAAGACGCGTGCTGGTCCGAAATCTGGATCCGGGTCAAGCCCAAGAAGTAAGTCTGGCCTGCAAGGCCGCCCGCAGCTTTGCGCGGCGGCCTTTTTGTTTTTACATGCATCATGAACCTTTACGGGATAAAAACAGTGGTTGACGCGCGTTTGTTGAGGGGAACCGGTTGTTTAGCCTCCGCGATTTTTCCAAAAATTCGCCATCCTTTTACTTCTATTTTGCGTCTTTTTTGCTTCACTTCTTCATTCCGGTGTTTACAGAGGCGCAATATGTGTTATACTAAAGCGAATAGGCAAAAATTCGAAAGAAATATAAGAAGCTTTTTAACATCCTCACGTCTGCTCCGGCAGATGCTTCCACAGAAAGGCAGAGGAAAAGAAGGATGACCAACCGCAGCAGATATTCCACCGCCCCCACCTACGGCATGCAAAAACGGCCTGCGCCCAAAAAACAGGCCGCGCCCGCAGCGCCCGTTTTCCCACCTGCCGGGCCGCCTCCACAGGGGCCGTATGGCCAGACGATGATGCCGGGCTATGGCCAGCCGGGCGGAATGCCGCCACAGGCAGCAGCCTACATGCCGCCGCAGCCTGCCTACGCGGCCCAGCCCGCCGGGTTTGCACAGCAGCCCGGATACCCGCCGAGGCAGCCCGGGTTCCAGCCGCCGCCGGTTAAGCAGGCGGCTGTACCGATGCAGCAGCCCGTGCCCTACTATCCGCAGCAGCCCTATGTTCAGCAGCCTGTGCCCCAGGAATACGCCGTACGGCCCAAAGCCCGCTATGGGGATAATTGGCTGCAGATTCTTATGCTGGCAGTGCTGCCTGTGCTGTTTGTGCTGACGCTGCTCGTTTCGGCTCCGTTTTTGAAGATTGCGTTTGTCGGCCTTGGGGTGCTGGGCCTTATTGCCATGTGGATGCAGCGTGCCTTTGTTCCCAGCGCCCGGGCAACGCTGACGCTGGTATACGGCGCGCTGATTCTTGTGTGCGCCGTATCGCTTATCACCGGCAGCACACCCAGGGACAAGACAACCTCCGCCCCCGGCAATGGCGCAAACACAGGAAAGCAGCAAGCCGGCGCGGCGCCTGTCCAAAGCCCGGAGAATATGGTGCAGATGGGCGGAGACACTATCCAGACCACCCCCGGGCCAACGCCCACCATTGCTCCGGAATCCGGCGAGAACAGCCCGGCATGGCAAAGCCTGTCACAATTTTTCAACTACTGGCTTGTCAGCAACGTGCCCAATATGCTGGATCTGGTATCCCCCACTTGGAAGGCTGCCCAGGAAAAGCCGGAAACCGCATTGTACATGGCAATGTCCAACAGGCTTCCCCTGGATTACAGCTTTGAAAAGATATCCAACACCGAAGCTGATTCCACAAGAACGATCACCATGACGGCCACCATCGATAAGCGGAATGGCCGCTCCCCCGTAAAAATCCGTTTTCAGATACTGATGCTCAAGTTTGAAGGCGGATGGTATGTGGACCCCGAATCATTGACCAGCAACGATGTGGCGGATGATACGAGCGGGACAAGCGAAACCGGCGGAGGTGGAGGCGAAAGCACATCCGCCACCGCAACCCCCAAGCCAGCGGGCACGCCCGAACCAAAAACCAAGCTGTGGTTCAATGACGACGGCGGTGAGTTCTATCACGCGGATGCCGAGTGCAAAAAGGTCGCGGAAAAATACCTGCCGTTATCCCCCTTCTACTACAAGGACCTGAACACGACCAAGTTTAAAAACCTGAGGCCCTGCCCTTACTGCCAAGCGCCGGACAGGCCGTAATTGTACATAATGAATCCGCGGTCTATACAGGCCGCGGATTTTTTTGCGGCGCATTTGTGCCGCTTAGCGGCCGGATAGCGGACTTGGGCAGATATCTTTTTAGGCTTCCAAAAACCATTTGCTTCTCCAAGCCGTCTTATCTGATGTAAAAAGCTTTTTACCGCCCTTGAAGGAGATGCCGATGACAGCCGAAAGTTTTACAGCGCGTCTGATGGAGATGAACAAGACACTCTACCATGTGGCTTACGGAATGCTGTATAACAGCCACGATTGCGCCGACGCCGTGCAGGAATGTATTTTGAAAGCCTGGCGTATGCGGGAGAGCCTCAAAAATGTGGATTCCCTGAAGCCGTGGGTGATACGCATTCTCATCAACGAATGCAATAATGTGCTGCGCGCCAGAAGACGCATGACGCTGGTGGAGGACGTGCCGGATAGCAAGGCGCCGCCCGGCGCGGATGTCGGGCTGCACGACGCCGTCGGTGCGCTGCCGGACAAGCTGCGCCTGCCTGTGGTGCTGCATTATATGGAAGGTTTTTCTGTAGAGGAGACAGC
Source organism: Bacillota bacterium (assembly GCA_023392755.1). Taxonomy (GTDB): domain Bacteria; phylum Bacillota; class Clostridia; order Christensenellales; family Aristaeellaceae; genus JAEWAH01. Next base: position 1,503 of record JAEWNM010000354.1, on the reverse strand, counting down.
TTCCATTCTGCACATACCCAAAGGCACGGTGAAAACAAGACTGTCAAACGCCAGAAAAGAACTTCGAACCGCTTTACAAGATGTTGAAGGGAGGGCGGCCTATGAAAGAGTTTGATTTTGACAACGCATTCGGGCAGCCGCCCGCCGCGTTTCAGGAGGGCATGGCCCGTGCTCTCGCACAATTGAAGGAGGATAAGCCCGTGAAGAAATTTTCCATAAGAACGCTGGCGCTGGCCGCAATCCTTGTGCTGGCCTTGTGCGGTATCGCATTGGCGGTATCGTATACCTACGGGATAGAATGGTTCCTTACGGAGCGCATTGCCGATCCGCCCACGCTGCCCGCAAATTTCAAGGAGCAGGTGCAAAGCGACATTTTTCAGGAGAATGCAGGTGACTTCGCGGATGTAGTCATTCAAGAGGCGGTGTGGCTGGACAATAGTTTCAAATACAGGCCCAACTCCTTTCAGATGACGATCAAAGCCGCTGTGAAGGATGCCCAGAAGTACGAAATGCATGAGGGCATCCGGCTCAACAACGACGGCGATACCAGCGAACGCGACAATGCGGACTGGCTCTGGACAGACGCCGGCCATGGCCCCATACCCGAAATGATGACCGATCCCAAAAAGCAGCTGCTGCTCTTCGAGCCCGGTATTTTTACCATTGGCACCACGGATGGATTTACCATGTCAGGGATAGGAGAGGATTCCATCCGCGCCGAGGACGGTTCACTTTTGTACAACCTTTTCATCGTGCTGGACAACTTTGACCCCAAACATCTGCAGGAGACCTACGGCGGCATGAAGGAAGAAAACGCAAAAAGCATACTGGAAGCCGGACTTGAAAAAGCGAAGGCCTATCAGGAAGCCAAGGCAAAGTTCACCGATGAAAATGGCCTGACGACCCTTGTTTTCCATTATGACGTTTGGGAATATCCCGACCGCCAGACCCGCAGCCACAATGGATATGTAACCTTCAAGGCAAAGCTGCCGTAATATCACAGGATCCCCTTGCCCATGTCAAAATGAAATTCATCCCTCATGCTTTTCACTTTGACAGCCGATAAAAATGCAGCGGACAAATCGTCCGCTCCATTCAGACCATCAAAAAACCCAAGGAGGTATTGGAGGGCCGAAGCCCTCTGATTCTAGATCGCAAACCAGCGACATGTGCGGTGGTTTGCGAAGGAATTTCGAAAAAATTCCATCCTTGCCCGAGCAAACGGCCGCAAAATGGCATCGACATTTTGCAGTGCAGCGAGGGAAAAACTCAACAAAGTGGCGACAGCCACTTTCAGACCATCAAAGAACCTACACTTAACAAGCGTAGGTTTTTTGCGTATAAGTGGGCGAAGAGAAGATGGCAAGGAGTGAAAAGAAGTAACAGAAGAGGGCCTTAGCCATCTTCTTCATATTCTGGACAGCGCAGGTCAGGAAGCATTGTTCGCGCATATTGGCAAGGCCGACCATGCGTGCATAACGCAGGCCGTGGTTTTCTTTAGAT
>JAEWNM010000215.1 GCA_023392755.1 Bacillota bacterium | reverse complement strand
GCAAGGCCCCGGCCCAGCTTTTTCACATAGGCATCCAGCGCGGAAAAAGCGTTCGCGGAAAAATGATCGGCATCGGCATTCACAAGCACCACGGCGTCATACTTTCTCAGCGCCTCGGCGCTTTGCGGCATACGGACGGGGGTAATGGCCTCCCACCGGAAGCCGGAGGCGTCAAGCATCTTCTGTATCTCCCGGCTCTCGCCCTCCCTGCCCTCCACAATCAGCACGGAAGGCTCGCCCATAACGGCCATATAAGCGCCCATGCGGTTGTTCTGTGCCTGCCCGTCCCCCGGAACGATTAGCTGTGCTTCATAAGTGACCACGCCGGATGCTTTGGCCGTATCCTGAAACACGAATGTGTTTTCTCCCCGCCGCAGCGTGACAGACTTGGTGTTAACCGCCTGCCTGTTGGCGTAGAGGATCAGTGTGCCATGGGTATCCATGGTGGAATCCATCTCCACCGTTACCTGAACCGCCTGGCCCTGATAGGCCTTGGAAGGCAGTGTGAGGCGGGTCACCTGCGCGTCGTTCTCATGCGCGCCTGAAAAAGGCATCACATCCACGGCGATTCCCCGCGCCTTGAGCAGTGCCGCCTGCGCCTGGGTATCGCCGATCCAGCCGTCGCTTACAAGCAGCATGCGCCCCGCCGCGTCAGAGGGAAGCAGCGCCCCGGCCAGCTCAAGCGCCAGGGCCGCGTCGCTATGCTCCGGGTCCACCGAGGTTTCCGCATGGGTGAATGCGGTTTTTGCAGAAAGGGGCGCTTCCACCATGGCATCGCCGCCAAAGGCGATCACGCCGGCGGAAAGGTCGCCGGGCTTCGCCTCGAGCCCCTGTACGACGGCGGATTCCATTTGAGAGCGCATGGCAAGGGTGGAATCAGACACATCCAGCAGCACCCATGTGGCGGCCTTGTTGGACGCACGGAGGACGGAGGGTGACGCAAGCGCCAGCACTATAAGGGCAATGACGGCAAAGCGCATGCAAAGAACGGCATAGGCGTGCGCGCGGCGCTTGCCCGCGCTGAAGGCATATTTCTTGTGCAGAAAAAACACGAGCCCGAAAAGGGCCGGTATCAAAAGCAGCGCCCAGGGATATGCAAACTCAATATGCACGGCAGCTCACCCACCATTCTGCCATCATCAGCGCCAGCAGCGCGATCAAAAGGAGCGTGGTCAGCTCCCTGCCATAATCCGTTATGCCCGTGCGCAGCGGGCCTTCCTCCGCGCTTTGCGCCACCTGGCGCACATCGCTTTCCAAAAGGGGCACGTTCACAACAAAAGGCGTCTGAACCGTACCGCCGCCGGACAGTGTTTGGTACAGGGTGTACAGCCCGGCTTGCCCGGTTGCGTCAAAGGGCATGGCGGGCAAGGGCGGCGCCAGGGAGACGCTTTTCCCCGCGGGTGTAACAGCCTTGGCCGACACCGTCCGCCCGTCCAGGGAAAATGTGAGCACGTCGCCGCACAGCGCGTCCCGCGCGCCGGACAATACCTCCGGCATGAGGTAGTTCAGCGCATGCATCATGAAGATGGGATAGTCGTACTGAAGCACCCAGTTGCTTTCATGCAGGTCAAAGCCGATGACCATAAACCGCCTGCCGCTTTCTTCCCCGGCGGAAATGAGCACATCCTGCCCGGAGAGAAGCACCGGCTGCCCGCCCGATAAGGGCGCGTATTGCTTGAGCGCCGCGCTTACAAAAGAAACGTGATCGGAAAACTGCCCGGCCAGCGTTCCCCCTGACAAGCGCAAATCGTATTCCGGCTTCGTTTTTGCCCCCGGCGTCACACCCAAAACCTGCGCGGCGGGCTGAAGAACCAACAGGGAACCGTTTTCGGGCATGGGATCGGGCAATACCCCGTCATACACGTACAGGCCGCAATCCTGCAAAGAGGAGGCGTCCTCCCGGGTGGTTCGGATGAGCTCCACATCCTCCCGCTGCAAAAGCGCCTTCTCCAAAAAAATATTGTCCTGCCCGATGAGTGCTATTTTCTTTTGGGCCTGCTCACGCCTTGCAAAATGCCGCCGGTTGTCGGCCGCCAGAGCATCGCGCTCTTCGATTTCCGCCCGAAGATAGACCGCGCCCGAGGGCACATTGAAGCGAACGCTCTTGGTGGCGCCCTGCGCAAGCGCGACGGTGCGGGCATCGCACAGCTGCCCGTCGGCATAGCAATGGACGGTAACGCTGGTCTCCGCCCCATAATTTACGATACGGGCCAGCGCAGTCATACCCTCCTCCCGCCCGGAGGCGGTCAGGGAAAGAATGGCGCGATTGTCCACGCCCTCTCCCACGGCAACACACCGCACGCCCTCCTCCTGCACAGAAAATGTGTCGGAGAATACGACGATGTTCAGGTTTTCAATCTCCCGGCCCATGGCCCTGGCCAGGGACAGCGCGCCGCTTACGTCGGCGTCCCCGTTTTCCGCGGCGACGGTGTCAAGCGCCCTTGCGGCCTCCTGCCTGTCGGCGGAGCGGGACAGAAGGTGGGAAACCTTTTTGCCGGCGGTCAAAATCGTCAGCCGGTCGTTAACGCCCATGCCCGCCACCATCCGCTTCGCCTCCGATACCGCCTGCTCCATGCGGCTTGTATTGGAGGAGGCGGCCTGCATGCTCAGCGATGCGTCAAATATCATCACCGTTTCCCCGCCGGCCTGCCGCCCCGACAGCATGGGCCGCATCATGGCCAGGGCAAGCAAAAGCACCGCCAGCAGCTGCAAAAACATAAGCAGGTTGCTTTTCAGCTTTTGAAAGGGCTTGCTGGCCGTCTGATCCTCCAGCGCCCTGCGCCAAAGGTAGGTGCTGGAAACCGAAAGCTCCCTGTACTCCCTGCGCAGTATGTAAAGGGTCAATACGGCGAGAAGCCCCGCCAGCGCCCACGCACCCGCGGGATTCAACCATTGCATGCGCTCCCTCCTTCAGGCGATAATACCGCTTTTCATAAAACCCCCAAGGGCGTCATGCATCA
>JAEWNM010000145.1 GCA_023392755.1 Bacillota bacterium | reverse complement strand
TCATTGCATTTCCTCCATCCGTTGCCGATTGCATGCGTACAGTTCATCAAACATGATAACGAATGACGAATCAAAATTCATTCCCAACGCACAATCCATGACAATATCACAAAGCGCCGCCTTCATTGTACCAGCAGATGAAAGATGCGTCAACCGCGACTTATTCCGGCGCTTCTTCCTGCTCCGTCTGCCCCTTAAGGCTTTCATACCTTGGATGGTACATACGCCTGTCCAGGGACCATATCTTTTCGCTGAAGGAGCCTTCCGGCGTCCTGCCCAGAATAGACTGCATCTCGTTCATGCGGGCGTCCAGCACATCGATCCAGTGCAGCGCCTCAGCTTCAGGAAACATGGGCCGCCTTGGGCTGCCGTATTCCGGTTCCCCATGGTGGCTGATAATCATATGCTCCAGGAGCAGCACCAGTTCACCCTCCACATGGACACGGGCCGCCGCCTCCCTCAACTGCGCCACACCCCGCACCAAATGGCCTACCAGCAGCCCGTCCGCTGTATAGTCGCTTACGTTGCCGAAGCTGTCACTGTTCATTTCCGCAATTTTCGCCAGGTCGTGCAGGATCACGCCAGCCCTGACCAGGTCCCCGTCCAGAAAAGGATAGCAGGCAAGCACAGCGTCCGCTGTTTTGAGCATGCTGGTGGTATGGTGCAAAAGGCCGCTGCGCTCGGCATGATGCAGCCTTTGGGCAGCGGGAAAGTAGGAAAGCTCCTCCCCGGCCATGCGCAGCGCTTCCTGAAGCAGCGCCTTGAGCGGTTCCCGCACCATGTTGTCGATCGTTTTCTGAAGCACGGCCTGCATTTCCTCCGGCGGCTCCGGTGCACAGGGCGTCAGCAGGGATATATCCATTTGATCCTGGGGCTCGGAGGGGCGCATTTTATCCACACGCAGCTGCAGCCGGCCGTTGTATTCCAATACAAGGCCCCGTACCTTAAGAGCCGTTCCCGGCTGGGGAGCGATGGCCGTGCCGTCCCATACCTTGGCGTTGATTTCCCCCGTTTTATCCGCCAGACTCATGTCCAGATAGCGGCTGCCGCTGGTGGCTGTGCGCTGCTCGGCGGAGCGCACCAGCAAAAATCCCTCAAACCGCAAATCCTTTTCGAACTGGGAAACGGCCGTCTGCTCCATAAAGCGGAGCCTCCTTCGTCATCATCATTAAGGCGCATCAAACCCCGCGGGATTTGTGTAAGAAGCGTATTCACTGAACCAGCCGACTTTCACCGTACCCAAGGGGCCGTTGCGCTGCTTGGCCAAAATAATCTCGCCCATGTTGTCTTCCTGCCCGCCGGTCATGTTGTAGTACCCTTCCCGGTGGATGAACATCACCACGTCGGCGTCCTGCTCAATGGAGCCGGAATCGCGCAAATCGCTGAGCACGGGCCTTTTGTCCTGGCGGCTGGCCAGAGCCCGGGACAATTGGGCGCAGGCCACAAGGGGGACCTTCAGCTCAAGGGCGATATTTTTCAGCTGCCGGGAGATTTCGCTCACCTCCAGCTGCCTGTTTTCCGTTTTTTTGTCACTGCCCATCAATTGCAGATAGTCCACAATGATCAAATCCAGGCCCTTGTCCATCATCAGCCTGCGGCAGCGGCTTCGAAGCTGGGAGGGCGTCAGGCCCGCCGTATCGTCAATGTAAAGGGGCGAAGCGGCTATAGGGCCCAGTACCCTGGACAGCTTTACCCAATCCTCGTCCTTCAGCGTGCCGGAACGCACTTTTTGAAGGTTGATCCGCGCCTCAGAGCAGAGCATGCGCATGGCAATCTGCTCCCTTGGCATTTCCAGGCTGAATACGGCGGTGGTCTTGCCCTTGGCAATGCAGGCGTGCTGTGCAATGTTGATGGCCAAACTGGTTTTACCCATGGAGGGGCGGGCGCCTATCAATATCAGCTCGCCTGAATGCATGCCGGTCAGCAGGTTATCCAGGTCATAATAGCCCGTGGGCACACCGTTGATCTGCCCCTTGAGCCGTGACAGCTCCTCTATTTTTTCATAGGTGAGGGTCAGTATTTCATCCACACTGACAAGCGCTTCCCCGCTTGCCCTGCGCATGACGATGTCGAAGATCGCCTTTTCAGCGTGGTTCAATATGTCCGGCACAGGGTCCTGCTGAGCGTAGCTTTCCGCACTGATCTGCTGGGAGGCCGCAATCAGCCGGCGCAGAGTGGATTTTTCCGATACGATGCCTATATAGGCTTTTACGTTGGCGGTGGTGGGCACATACTGGGATACCTCGATGAGATAGGCGGTACCGCCCACCCCTTCCAGCGTACCGCGCCGGTTCAGCTCGCTGTCCACGGTCACCAGGTCCACCGGGCTGCCGGACATGTGCAGTGTGCGCATGGCGGAAAACAGCTCCCGGTGCGCGGGCGCATAAAAATCATCCGCCGTCATCATTTCCGCGGCCAGCATCACAGCGGCGGAATCCTGCATCATGGCACCCAGCACCGAACGTTCGGCCTCCAGGCTGTGGGGCGGCACGGCCCGGCTCAAACCCGTTTCCATGAACGCCACCTCCCGGCACTCCTATTTCTCGGCGGCGGTCACGTGCACCTGCATGGTGGTGGTGATGCCCGGATAAATCCATACGGTCACTTCCACATCCCCCACATGGCGGATGGGTTCGGGAAGCTCAATCTTGCGTTTGTCAACCTGCACGCCATGCTGCTGCATGAGGCTGTCGGCGATTTCCTGGGTGGTGATGCTGCCGTACAGGCGGCCTTTCTCGCCGCTCCTTGCCGTAAGCTGTATGACTTTGCCGTGCAAAAGGTGGGCCTTGGCCTGGGCTTCTGCCTTGCGCTCGGCCTCCTTTTTCGCTTCGGCCTCTCGCTTGCGCTCAATCTCCTTCAGCGCGCCCGGTGTGGCCTCCGCGGCCCATTTGCGCGGAAAAAGATAGTTGCGGGCAAATCCGTCGGATACGTTGATGATCTCGTCCTTTACGCCGGAACCCTTTACATCCTGGAGTAAAATGACCTTCATGTCAGCCTTCCTCCCTGTCCTTTGGTATGCGCAATCCGCGTACATTCAAAAATTGGTCAGCAATGCCCAGTATCATAAGCAGCGTAGGTACCATAAGATAAATCAGGCATGGCCACAGCCTGCGAAGCATCGGGCGGCTGCCGCTGCGGGTCTGGAAAAAGTCCATCAGCGCTGCGCCCTGTATCACAAATACGGAGGAAAATGTGGCCCACATCATGTTGCCGGCCAGCAGCATGCCTGGATTGGGGAACAGGGTGGGCAAAAGATTTCCAAGGCCCAAAAGCAAAACTTTCAGGCCTGTTCCTCGGCTTAGGTGCCATTTGGAAAAGGGCGCCATGTCCGGGACGGGTATGTTCCGCTTCCGGGCGGATACAATGGGAAAAGCCACGCCGAACACCCCGGCCAGAATCGCATTGTTGACTACAGCGGCGGGCAGGAAACTGTACAGAGAGTTCTCCAAAAGTGTCCGCAGCCCGTTGAGCAGTTCGATGCGGACGCTGGGCATCAGCGTGCCGGGTGTGAGGGAGGCAAAAAAAGCTTCCATCAGCGCTTTGACACCGGTTAGCATCTCCTCAGGCACATCCAGCAGGCGGGACTGGTATAACTGCAGCAGAATCTGATCGCCATAGGGCGACGCGGATATTTGGTTGACCATAAATTCAGCTCCGCCGGAAAACAGGTCGCCCCCCAGATAGGGGCGGACAAGCATCAGGAGAGCCGTCTGGGTTACGGCCAGCAGCACCACATGCGCCCCGGCGCTTTGCCAGAAGGGCACCTTGCGGGAGAAGCAAACGGCATGCAGCACAGCATAGGGCCACAGGTACAGCGCGCATAGAAGGGGAGCCAGCGATTCCCCAAACAGAAGCCAAGACGCTCCGGGTGCCATTAGGGCGCAGACGGCCATCGGCATCAGGCCGCTTTGTATGCCGCACAGGGTAAGCAGCGCCGGGGAGAAAAAACACAGCACCACAAACAATACGGGGATTTGCATGGCGGCTAAAAGCAACAGCGCATAGGCAGCGGGCCAGAGAAGCGCCGGTTTCAGGCTGCGCACCAGGGGGTAATTCGCCATGGGATAACTCCTTTTCGGGCCGCGCCTATAAGACGGTTCGCGCCATGGATTCTATACATTGTAAAGCAAAAAGCACGGCGCGTCAACCGCAGACCCATGCCCATTTCCGATGCCGGCCAGCTGCGATTGACATCAAATCATCGTTTACGTATAATAAATGCAATTGGTATTTTTCGGGTATAACGAAACGGCATATGAACCGGAAGCGTTGAGGATGTTATGGATAAGAAGCATTCCATGCCGGCGATCGGTACAAGTGCCCTGATGAAGAGGCTTTTTGCTACCGCGCGCCTGAAAGCCTTCATGAATACGTACGACGGGGCGTTTGTAAAGGCGTCCTTTCGGGAGTATATCCAAAGGCTTCTGGCGGAAAGGGACCTTGTGTGCGAGCATGTCATCAAGCGCTGCGGCATTGACAGAACCTATGGCCATCAGCTGTTCAGCGGCCTGCGGCAGCCGTCCAGGGACAAGGTGATCCAGCTTGCCTTCGGCTTTTCCATGAATGCGCAGGAGGCGCAGGCGCTTTTGAAGGCAGCGGGGAAAAGCTTGCTGTATCCAAAGATAAAGCGGGATGCCGCCATCCTGTATTGCCTGAAAAACAACATAAGCTTTTTTGATGCCCAGGCCACCTTGCAGGAGCTGGCCTTGCCCCTCATCGGCAGGGAGGGGCGGTATGAGTGAATCCCATGCCATGCAATTCCTGGCGGAGTTTTCAAGGGATGACTTTCCCGGAACTTTGCTTGACCGGTATGACCCGATAGAGCTTTTATCGCAAAATGATCACAGCCAGACGTTTTTGCTTAAGGAAAAGTCAAGCGGAAAGCAGGTAATAGCCAAGCGGTACGACGCGGCTGGCGGCCCGGCGGGGGAAAGTGCGATGCTGTCGCTTTGCCACCCCGGGCTGCCGGCGTTTCTGGAGAAGATTGAGGATCAGGATGGAGTTTATATCCTGAGGGAGTACATGCCCGGCCTGTCCCTGGAGCAATATGCGCAGATGCCCTTGCAGCAAAAGGAAGCGGTGCATATCATGTGCGGGCTGTGCGATATACTGGCGTATCTGCACAGGCAGAGCCCGCCCGTGATCCACCGGGATATCAAGCCGTCCAACATCATTCTGGAGCCCGAAACGGGCAAGGTGTCGCTGATTGATTTTTCCATAGCGAGGGAATATGACCGGGGCGCCAGAAACGACACCGTGTGCATGGGGACGCAGCAGTTTTCACCGCCCGAGCAGTACGGCTTTGCGCAGACGGATAACCGGGCGGACATCTATGCCCTGGGCGTGGTATTATGCTGGCTTTTGACCGGCGACAGCCATGTGGCGGATGGCATGCAGTCCGTTTCCGCCGCGGGGCTGTGTAAAATCATCAGACGCTGCACCGCGTTTGATCCAGCAAAGCGCTATTCCAATGTTATGCATCTCAAACGGGACTTGCTGTTTTTCGACAAACAGGTCAAGCGCAGGGCTTTCATTGCCATAGCTGCCGTATGCGCCGCGCTGGCGCTGCTTTTTGCGGGCTATATTGCCGGGCGCTATACAAAAATGAGTCTTTCTGTTTTGGACAGTATTTTGGAATCGAACGAGGTTATCGCGTTTGGCGACGCCCTGTTGGAGGAAAGGGTGCGCGCGGGTATGAACAGGCCAGAGGGCACCATCACCGCCGCCCAGGCCCGGACGGTAACGCATCTTGATTTGAGCGCGAGCGACCCTGGTGTGCCGGACCGGGAAAAAATCAAGGATATCGGAGCGCTTGCCTACTTTCATGGCCTTCGTTTTTTATACCTGGACTGGAACGACATTTCCGACATAGCGCCGCTGGCGGGCCTTACGAAGCTGGAGGCCCTGTTTTTGGGTGGAAATGAAAATATCACCGACTTCACACCGCTGGCGGGCCTCGTTAACATGAAGGAGATTCGGCTCATTGGTTGCCGGGTCAGCAGTGCCAATGTGCAGGCGCTGGCCGGGATGGCAAAGCTTGAATCGCTCTGGGTGGAAAGCTCGCGGCTTAAGGACATCGGCTTCGTGAAGCATTTCCCGAGCCTTAGCAGGCTGGAGCTGAAAAACTGCAGGATCAGCGATATCAGCCCCCTTGCTGACCTTGTGCATTTGACCGATCTTGGCCTGGAGCAAAACCCCATCCGGGATGTGACACCGCTCCTGGCGCTGCCCAATCTGACATACGTAAGTCTCAGCGGGGATATGCGGCCCATGGCGCAGGAGCAGCTTACGGACGCTTTGTTCGATATTGCATACAGGTAAATCGTGCTGTGTGCTTCGTGCATACCACAAGCGGGGCGGATGCGCGTAAAATAGGCATAGACGGCCCTGTTTGCGTTTTTATGGCGAATGATTGTTAAAGGAGCGGACAAAACAATGAAAAGGACATTATGTATGCTTGCGGCATTGGTCGTGGCTCTCGCAGCAATGGCTTTTCCGGCCTGTGCCGCGGGAAAAGCCGTATCCATCGGTGACGTTAACCTTGAAGGCTATATCCGCAAGCTCTTGGACAAGCCCCAGGGGGATATCACGCAAGAGGATGCGGGCAGGGTGACCTATATTGACTTTGCAGCACAGCGGGATGACAAGGATGATGTCAAGATACAGAACATCGCGGGGTTGGAAGCATTTGTGAACCTGGAAGAACTGATTTTGCCGTTTCACAGGATACGCGACATCCGACCCCTTGCCGGGCTGAAGAAACTGAAAAGGCTTTCACTTGCCAATAATGCGGTGGAGGATATAAAGGCTCTTTCGGGCCTTGCGGAGCTTACGTATCTGGATTTGTACAATAACCGCCTAAGCAGTGTGAAGCCGCTTTCCAAACTGAAGAATCTTGAGTACCTTGATATTGGCTTTGACTTCTGGGGGAGTAATTATCAGGAGGGAAGCATAAAGGATATCGGCGCTTTGTCCGGCATGAAAAAGCTGGTCACACTCAAAATCGACTTCAATCAAATTGCGGACATCTCCGTGCTCAGCCGCCTTTCCAGTTTGAAAACCCTGTCCATGGACGGCATCGCGGCCAAGAACTGGAAATCGCTCTATGGGCTTAAGGATGTTGAAAGCCTGAGGCTGTGGGCATCAAAGAGTCTTGATATGGAGCGACTGGGCAAGCTGACAAGCCTCAAGGGCCTGACCATCACGGGGAGCAAAGCGCATCAACTGACCGATATGGGCTTTGTCGCGAACCTGACCAGCCTTACGCAGTTGGAGCTGAGGAATCACCAGATCAGCGACATCAGCCCGCTTGCAGGGCTGGATAAGCTGCGTGACCTGTCGGTGTGCTTCAACCAGATTGCCGATATCAAGCCGCTGTCCGGGCTGACTGGCTTAAGCAATATTGATATCAGCTCCTGTCAGGTTGCCGATCTCTCCCCGCTTGCAGAGTTGAAGGAGCTTAAAACCCTGAAGCTTGACAAGAATCCCATTGAGGATTTCGGCCCTGTTGCCGATATGTACAGCCGCCTTGAAGAAAAGGATTTTGAGCTGCCATATGATTTGCAGGCAGGGGGCACCAAGGCGGCGGACGTCGTATTTTTCAATGATACTGTGCTGGAAACAAAGGTGCGCAAGGCCATGAACAGGCCGGAGGGGGATGTCACCGTTGCGCAGGCTGCGGCAGTGGAGCACCTGTCGCTGCAAAATGACAGCCCCATGGTGCCGGACGGGGAAAAGATACAAAAAATCAACGCGCTCCGGTACTTTACAAACCTCAAGACCCTTGACCTGTCCTGGAACAACATCACCAATCTGTCGCCGCTGGCCGGCATGACCCATCTGGAGGCGCTGTACCTGAACGGCAACGGCAGCATCACCAATTTCGAACCGTTGGCGGGGCTTTTGGAAATGAAGGATTTCATGTACGTAGGCGCCTTGAATATTGATGATGGCAATGTCGGTTTTCTGAAGGATATGGCCATGATGGAATTGCTGTGGATATCGGATGCGTCTCGCCTGACGGATATCAGCGCGGTATCCGGTTTTCCAAATTTGTTCAGGCTCAACCTTCAAGGCTGCGGTGTGAGAGATATAAGCCCGGTTGCCGGCTTGAAAAACCTGAAGGAGCTAACGCTGGAAGGCAACCCCATCAGCGATTTTTCCCCGCTCAAGGACATATACGGCAACCTTGATTCCAAGGATTTCAAATTGAAATGAGATCATGCGCTGCGCCTCGCTTCTTTACGGAAGCGATCCTGCTTGAATCGCCCGCCGGCCCCTCCCGGCGGGCAACTTGATTGCCGGGGCATATTGCTTGACGGCAGGGAATGTCCGGTATACAATGAAAAAGCTGGGTCTTATTCCGTTCATCAAAGGGGAGGTTCATCAATGGGTTTTGATAATGATTTTCTCTGGGGCGTGGCTACGTCATCCTATCAGATTGAAGGCGCGGCATATGAGGACGGAAAGAGCTTGAACGTGTGGGATTCGTTCTGCCGCGAGCCGGGCAAAGTGTTCGGCGGTCATACTGGGGACGTGGCCTGCGACCATTACCGTCTGTACCGGGAGGATATCCGCCTGATGGCCTCCCTGGGCGTGAAAAACTACCGCTTCTCCATCAACTGGCCCCGTATTTTTCCCAATGGCACGGGCGCGGTAAATCAAAAAGGCATTGCTTTTTATGACGCGCTGATCGA
>JAEWNM010000114.1 GCA_023392755.1 Bacillota bacterium | reverse complement strand
GTTGGGGGATGGCAGCGCCCTTGGCATATCCCTTTCCTATGCGGTTCAGCCATCGCCCGACGGGTTGGCCCAGGCCTTCATCCTGGGAGAGGAATTCATTGGCGGCGACTGCTGCGCCATGATACTGGGGGACAATATCTTTTACGGCAACGGCTTTGGCAAGCTTCTGCGGGCGGCGGTGCAAGACGCCGAAAATGGCCGTTCGACCATTTTTGGCTATTATGTGCAGGACCCCGGGCGGTTCGGCGTGGTGGAGTTCGACGCGGAGGGCAAGGTGCTTTCCCTGGAGGAAAAGCCCGAGTATCCCAAGAGCAACTATGCTGTCACCGGGCTGTATTTTTACGACAGCAGGGTCGTGGCGCTTGCCAAAACGCTGCGCCCAAGCTTAAGGGGCGAGCTGGAGATCACCGATCTGAACCGGCTGTACCTTGATGAGAAGGCGCTGAATGTGCAGCTGTTGGGCCGGGGTTTTGCCTGGCTGGATACAGGCACCATGGACAGCCTTCTGGATGCCGCAGACTATGTGCGGATGATTGAAAAACGGCAGGGAATCAAAATTTCCGCGCCGGAGGAAATTGCCTACGGCAACGGCTGGATCAGCCGGGAAGCCTTGCTGGAATCGGCCCTGCGGTATGGCAACTCTCCCTACGGCGATCACTTGAAGCGTGTGGCGGAAGGAAAAATACGTTATTAGGAAGCGGCGGAGCATGAGAAAGTTGGAAACGGCGCACCCGGAGGTATTCATCATCGAACCGCAGGTGTTTGGCGATGACCGCGGCTGGTTTATGGAAACCTACTCATCAAGGGCCATGGAGCGGCTAGGGCTGCCCGCTTGCTTTGTACAGGATAATCACAGCTTTACCGCCAAGCGGGGAACGCTGCGGGGGCTGCATTACCAGGAGAATCCTATGGCCCAGGCCAAGCTGGTACGGGCGACAAGAGGTGCCGTTATGGATGTGGTTGTTGATTTGCGCCGGGGCTCGCCCCATTACCTGAAATGGGTGTCCGCCGAGCTGTCCGCGGAAAACAAAAGAATGCTGTTCGTTCCCCGGGGGTTTGCCCACGGCTTTTTGACCCTGACCGAAGATGTGGAATTCGTTTATAAGGTAGATAACCTGTATAGCCCGGAGCATGACAGGTCCATCCGGTACGATGATCCGGATATCAGGGTGGATTGGGGGATCGTGTCGCCGGAGCTGTCCCCAAAGGATGGAAGCGCGCCTTTGCTCAGGGATTGCGGCTGCACGTTTGTTTATCAGGCGCGGGGAGGTATTGAATGAAAATTCTCGTTACCGGCGGGGCGGGGTTCATTGGAAGCAATTTCATTTATTATCTTCTGGAAAAACATACGGAGGATACGGTCGTCTGCCTGGACGCGCTCACCTATGCCGGGAATCTTTCCACCCTTGGCAAGGCCATGGCGAACCCTTCGTTTCGCTTTGTAAAAGGGGACATTGCCGACAGGGATTGCGTTTTTGCGCTGTTTGATGCCGAAAAGCCCGATATCGTCGTCAACTTTGCCGCTGAAACCCATGTGGACCGGTCGATTGACGACCCGGAGGCGTTTTTGCGCACCAATGCGCTGGGTACGCAGGTACTGATGGATGCCTGCCGGAAGCATTGCACAAAGCGGTTCCACCAGGTATCCACGGATGAGGTGTACGGTGATCTGCCCCTTGACCGGCCGGACATGCTGTTTACCGAGGAAACGAACCTGCATGCGTCCTCCCCGTATTCCGCGTCGAAGGCGGCGGCTGATTTGCTGGTTCTGGCGTATTTCCGCACATTTCATCTGCCTGTTACCATCACCCGCTGCTCCAACAATTACGGTCCGTACCAGTTTCCGGAAAAGCTGATTCCGCTTATGATTTCAAGAGCCGTCAACAATCAGCCCCTGCCCGTGTACGGAAAGGGTGAAAATGTGCGGGATTGGCTGCATGTACAGGATCATTGCAGCGCCATCGACCTTGTGATGCGAAACGGCCGGGCGGGTGAGGTTTACAACGTGGGCGGCCACAATGAGCGCACCAACCTGATGGTGGTCAAGGCCATACTGCGGGCGCTGGACAAGCCGGAAGGCCTGATCGAATTTGTGGGGGACAGGCCCGGCCATGACCTGCGCTACGCCATTGACCCCAAAAAGATGCACAGGGAATTGGGCTGGCTGCCGGAAACGCCGTTTGAGGGGGGCATTGAAAGAACGGTGCGCTGGTATCTGGATAATCGGCCATGGTGGGAGAATATATTGAACGGCGCATACCGGGAGTATTACAGCCGGATGTACGCAAACAGGGGTAAGGCATGAAGGTATTGGTGACGGGCGCGGCCGGGCAGCTTGGAAGTGTGGTATGCGGCCGTCTGAAGGAGCTGGGTATACAGCACAAAGGCGTGGGCAGAACCGATTTTGACCTGCGGGACAAAAGCGCGACGCTTGCCGCCATAAGCGATTATGGGCCGGATGCCGTTATCCATTGCGCGGCTTATACCGCGGTGGATAAGGCGGAAGCGGAGAAGGACCTGTGCTTTGACATCAACGTTACCGGTACGGCCCATGTGGCCGCGGCCTGTAAAGAGCTGGATGCCCGGATGATGTATATCAGCACCGATTACGTGTTTAACGGGCAGGGGGAGGCTCCGTTTGAAACGGACGCGCCCATTGATCCCGTAAATCATTATGGCCTGACCAAGGCGCTTGGGGAAGCGGAGGTCAGGTCAATGCTTGCAAAATACTTTATCGTACGCATCTCCTGGGCGTTTGGGCGTTTGGGAAGCAATTTCGTCAAAACCATGCTTCGCCTGGGGGCCAGGCAGGCGTCGGTTCAGGTCGTGGGGGACCAGACCGGTTCGCCGACATATGCCGGCGATCTGGCGCCATTGCTGTCGGACATGATTCAAACGGACCGGTACGGTATATACCATGCAACCAACGAGGGGTATTGCAGCTGGTTCGAATTTGCCGCAAAGATCATGGAAGAGGCGTCGCTGCCCTGCCGGGTGGAGAGGATTGCATCCGATGGGTATCCTACCGCCGCAAAGAGGCCGCTCAATTCCCGGCTGTCCAAGCGCAGCCTGTATGAAGGCGGGTTTGGGTGCCTGCCGGGCTGGCAGGATGCCTTGCGGCGCTATCTGTCATTGCAATCGGATAATGTGCAATAGAGGCCTGATTTCATCGCGGAAAGCCCCGCAAATCCCCGTATTCGGGGTTTTGCGGGGCTTCAGCCTGTTGAAAAACCCTGCAACCGCAAAAATACTGCCTATATGAGCAGTATTTTTGCTTATGTTGTCGCCTTCGCCTGCAAAATTCGGTCACTTATTTCCGTATAAGCTCCCTCTTTT
>JAEWNM010000054.1 GCA_023392755.1 Bacillota bacterium | reverse complement strand
AGACTACGCTGTACGCGGGGCTTGACAATGTGCGCTTCCGGCACATGGTTCGCCCTGGCGAAACGGTGAAGGTAGCCTGCCGTGTGGTGCGCCAGAAAGCCAATGTATATGTGGTCGCCGGAGAGGCGACCGTTTCGGATGCCCTATGCGCCAGCGGCGTTTTTACGCTGATGCTGGCGGGATGAACGGAGGGAACGGCTTGTTTCCGAAAATCCTCATTGCCAACCGGGGCGAGATTGCGGTGCGCATTTTGCGGGCCTGCAAGGAAATGGGCATACTCACCGTGGCCGTTTTTTCGCAGGCGGACCGGGATGCGCTGCACGTTTCCATGGCCGATGAAAGCTACTGCATCGGCGGCTCCCAGGCGGCCAACAGCTATCTGAACCAAAAAGCCATACTGTCGGTCGCCCTTTTGAGCGGGGCCCAGGCCATACATCCGGGATACGGGTTTTTGTCTGAAAACGCATCCTTTGCCGAACTGTGTGAAAAGCATGGCGTGAAGTTTATAGGCCCCAGCGCCAAGGTCATACGCGCCATGGGGGACAAGGATGAAGCCAAGCGCACCATGGCAAAGCTTAACGTACCCACCATACCCGGCTGCGACCTGATAGACGGCGCGGAGGCGGCGAAGAAAGCCGCGGAAAGAATAGGCTTTCCCCTTCTATTGAAGGCCCGGGCCGGAGGCGGCGGGCGGGGCATACGCCAGGTTGACAGGCCGGAGGATGTGGAAGCGGCATACCGCGCCGCCTCGCAGGAGGCGCAGGCTTCCTTTTCCGACGGCGGCCTATACATGGAAAAGTTCCTTCAGCATGTAAAGCATGTGGAGATGCAGGTTCTGTGCGACCAGAAGGGCCACGCCGTATGCCTGGGGGAGCGCGACTGCTCCATGCAGCGTCGCAACCAAAAGCTTATTGAGGAAAGCCCCTGCGCTTTGATCTCCCCCGAGCTGAGGGCGCGGATGATGGAAACGGCGGCGAAAGCGGCATCCTCCGTAGGGTATGAAGGCGTTGGCACGCTGGAGTTTTTGCTGGATCAGGACAAGAACTTTTACTTTATGGAAATGAATACGCGATTGCAGGTGGAGCATCCGGTAACGGAGATGGTCACGGGCATCGATCTGGTCAAGTGGCAAATCCGCGTGGCCGCGGGGATGGAGCTGCCCTTTAGCCAGGCGGACATATTCGTACGGGGCCATGCCATTGAGTGCCGCATCAACGCGGAGGACCCGCAAAACGCTTTCCGCCCCAGCTGCGGGCAGGTGACGCTTCTGCATATTCCCGGCGGCCCCTGGGTGCGCTTTGACACCGCCCTGTATCAGGGCTACTTTGTGCCGCCCTATTATGACTCCATGGTGGGAAAGCTCATCGTCTATGCTCCCACACGGCAGGAGGCCATACGCAAAATGCAGGCCGCGCTTTGCGAAACGGTGATCGAGGGCATTGAGCACACCGGCTGCTTCCAGGCGGACCTGATCAACGAAGCCGCCTTCCTGGACGGAAGCTATGCCACGGATTATTTGAGGAAGTGAGGCGGCATAATGCTGGCAAAAAGCTTGTTCCGCAAGCCTAAAAACGAGCTGGAGAACCAGGGGCAGGCCGCCGCCCAGGACAAAGGCGCTCCCTGCCCGGGCTGCAAGCGGCTGATTCTGTCCCAGGAGCTTTTGGAAAACCTGCTGGTATGCCCGCGCTGCGGCCATCATATGCGCATGAGCGCCCGCCAGCGCATAAACCTTATCTGCGACGCCGGAAGTTTTTCGGAAATGGATGCCGAGCTTGTTTCCGGCAATGTATTGGGGTTCCCCGGCTATCAGGAGAAGCTGGAAACGGCCCGGCGGGAAAGCGGGGAGCCGGAGGCTGTGATTACAGGCAGTGCCACCGTCGGCGGCATTGGATGCGCCGTATTCGCCATGGAGCCTTCCTTTATGATGGGCTCCATGGGCACCATGGTGGGCGAAAAGCTGACCAGGCTGTTTGAGTACGCCGCGGAAAACCGATTGCCTGTGGTGGGCTGCACCGTATCCGGCGGGGCCAGGGTGCAGGAAGGCATTCTATCGCTGATGCAGATGGCCAAGGTTTCCGGGGCCGTCCGCCGCCACAGCGACGCGGGCTGCCTGTACATTGCCCTCCTCACCGACCCCACCACCGGCGGCGTAGCCGCCAGCTTCGCCATGGAGGCGGATATCATACTGGCCGAGCCGGGGGCTTTGATCGGCTTTGCGGGCCCAAGGGTGATTGAGCAAACCATTAGGCAGAAGCTGCCCGAAGGCTTTCAGCGGGCTGAATTCCAACTGAAGAAGGGCTTTGTGGACAGGATCGCGCCCAGGAACACGCAAAAGGAGCTGCTGACGCTGCTTTTGCGGATGCACGGAGGGAGAGTGCCCGATGGCTGCCTATGAACGAGTACAGGCCGCGCGCGCCAAAGGCCGGCCCACAGCCATGCAGTTTATCAAGACGGTTTTTAGCGGCTTTTTGGAAATGCACGGCGACCGGCGCTATGCCGACGACGGCGCGGTGGTGGCGGGCATCGCAATGCTTGCGGACCGGCCCGTCACCGTGATTGGCCTGGAAAAGGGCGTCGATACGGCGGAAAAGGTGATGCGCAATTTCGGGTCAGCCAACCCGGAGGGCTACCGCAAGGCGCTTAGGCAGATGAAGCTGGCGGAAAAATTCCGCCGCCCGGTGATCTGCTTTGTGGATACGGCCGGCGCAGCCCCTGGGCTTGGCGCGGAGGAACGTGGCCAGGGCCTTGCCATCGCGGAAAACCTGATGGAGATGATGGCCCTTACGGTGCCCGTAATCGCTATTGTGATTGGCGAGGGCGGCAGCGGCGGAGCGCTGGCGGTGGCGGTGGCCAACCAGGTATGGATGCTGGAAAACGCGGTCTATTCCGTGATCTCCCCGGAAGGTGCGGCCAGCATATTGTGGAAGGACGCCAAAAAGACGAAGGAGGCCAGCGAGGCGCTGAAGCTGACGGCGGAGGATTTGCTTGGCATGGGAGTGATTGAGCGCATCTTCCCGGAGCCACAGGATGCCGCCTTGCTGTATCAGGAAATCAAGGATGCGCTGTGTGACGCGCTAAACGGGTATGCGAAGCTGGAAGGCCCGGCTATTGCGGCCTTGAGATACAATAAATTCAGGAGCATCGGGGGTCGGCCGTTATGATCGTCCTGGTTACGGATTCCACCGCCTACCTGACAAGGCAGGAAGCGAAATCCCTGGGCGTTGTGCAGGTGCCCATGACGTATACGTATGAGGGGCGCACGCTGTACACAGAAGGCTTTATCGACGAGGACGCCACCATGCTGCCCTCGGTTGCCGGGAGCGTGGCGCATTATTCCACCGCCCAGGCATCCCTTTCAGCGTTTTTGTCGACGCTGGAGGACATTCTGGCGGAGGGCAATCAGGCATTGGTCATCACCATCTCCTCCCGTTTGAGCGGCACATACGCCAACGCCCGCAAGGCCGCGCAGGAGCTGGGGGGCGACAGGGTTTTCGCGGTGGATTCCAAGACAACGGCCGGAGCCATGTACCTTCTTCTCGCCAGAGCCAGGGAATGGATCGACGCGGGCCTCCCCCTTTCGGAGGTGGCCGCCAAGGTTCGGGAAGAGCGGGAAAAGACGCGCACCTACTTTTCCGTGGAGGATATGGCCCCCCTGCGCAGAAGCGGAAGGCTGAACTTTGTGCGGCTGTCGGTGTCCACCATACTGAATATCCGGCCCATTTTGAAGCTTACCTCCGGCGGTGTCAACGCTTATGGCATGGCCAGGGGCCGCCAGGATCAGCTGCGCCTTTTGGAGGATGCCGTTTCGAAGTATCAGGCACCGGTGGTGGTGCAGCATTGCAGGACCGACCATCTGGCCGATCAGCTTGCACAGCGGCTTCGCGACAGGGGCATACCCGTCATCCAGCGGCTTCTGGGCCCGGTTCTGGCCATCCATTTGGGTAGCGGATGCATGTCGGTGGCGTGGATAGAGGCATAGAAAACAGGGCGGATGGATGTGCAGGGATGAGGCTGCCGTGCCAAGGCCGCGTTTGGATAATGCTTTTGGGAAAATGGATTATGGATTTTTTAGGCGCGGCCAATGAGCTTTTCTACTTGGTTGGCTCAAGGGGCGTGCTGCCGGGGATTCCGCCCCTGCCGGGGCGGCCAGGGCTTTCCGGTCGCCCTGGACCTTCGGGCAGCGTCTTCTTGTAATGCTATTCGAGAGAATGAATATC
>JAEWNM010000341.1 GCA_023392755.1 Bacillota bacterium | reverse complement strand
TGGTCATGGCCTCGGTCTGGTCATGGGTCACGTAGATGAAGGTGGTCTGCAGGCGCTGATGCAGCTTGGTGATTTCGGTACGCATGGCCACACGGAGCTTGGCATCCAGGTTGGACAGCGGTTCGTCCATAAGGAATACCTTGGGCTCGCGGACAATGGCACGGCCGAGGGCAACGCGCTGGCGCTGGCCGCCGGACAAAGCCTTGGGCTTGCGGTTCAAAAGATGGCTGATATCCAAAATGCGGGCGGCTTCCTCGACGCGGCGCTTGATCTCGTCTTTGGGGGTTTTGCGCAGCTTCAGGCCGAAGGCCATATTGTCATACACGGTCATATGGGGGTACAACGCATAATTCTGGAAAACCATGGCGATGTCGCGGTCCTTGGGGGCAACATCGTTCACAAGCTTCTCGCCGATGTACAGCTGCCCGTCGCTGATTTCTTCCAAGCCGGCAACCATGCGCAGGGTGGTGGATTTGCCGCAGCCGGAGGGGCCGACCAGCACGATGAATTCCTTGTCCTCAATATCCAGGCAAAAGTCGCTAACAGCCGTAACACCGCCGGGATAGGTTTTGTAGATGTGGCTGAGGGAAACACTGGACATATTTTTTCCTCCTTACATATTACTGCCCATTCATATACAGGGGAGTCTCTTCCCCAATAGGATACGCTCCTTGAACTAACCTTATTATATAGATTCCATAAGAAAAAAGAAATAGGTTAAACTGACAAAGATTCCGTATTGCCTTTGTTCACGATGTATACGATGGCGAATTTCTTCCCAAATATAACGTATAATCTGCCAAGGCAGCCAATCCGCCCCGCAAAAGCGGGCGGATACGCCATATATGCACGATAAGAAAAGGTATATGCGGCCATGTGTTCAGGCTTTCTAATAGTGTATACAAACAATGATGCAAGAATATATAAAATAGAAACAATCTGCACAAGCCGTTGCCTTCTGTGAAAGGCATATACCCATGCGGCTGCATATTACGGCTGTCTCAGCGCATCCACCGGGGCCATCCTGGCCGCCCGCCAGGCGGGCGCCACGCCGAAAAACAGGCCTACCAGCGTGGCAAACCCTATCGCCAGCGGTGCAAGGCCGGGCTTGATCGCCGCCCATATGCCGATCCATCCGCCGGTAAAGCGCACAATAACCTCCCCGGCCGCAACGCCCAGGATACCTCCCAGCAGCGCATAGGCGGCGGCTTCTAGCAAAAACAGCAGGCACACCTGCGCGCCCGTGGCGCCCAGCGCTTTCAAAACCCCAATCTCCTGCCGCCTTTCCCGAACGGATACCAGCAAAATGTTCATCACGCCAATGCCGCCCACCAGCATGCAAATCACCGCCACGCAGCACAATACCATCACGAAAATGCGTACAACCGCCCGCGCGGCCTCAATCTCAGCCTGCAGCGTGGTGGCCTGGAAGCTGCCTCCCGTTTCATGAAGGGCTGCCAGCGCCTCCTTGGCCAAAGTATTGCCGGAAACATTTTTGGGCACGGAAAGCATCACATCGGTCACCACACCGCCAAATGCGTCGGAAAAGGCGGACAGGGGAATCAATAGCGTACCGTCCATGCCGATGCCTGTAATTGAGGTGCTGATATTGCCTACCAGTCCAACAATGCGGTACAGGCGCCCCGCCGCCGAAACGCGCTGCCCTACGCACGCGGCTGCCTCTTCACTAAACAGCGCGGAAGCCAGGTTATAGTCGATAACGGCGGCAGCGGCACCGTCCCGCTGGTCCCGCAGGTTCAAAAAGCGCCCATCCAAAAGGGTAAACTGCTGCACGCCGGGCAAAAACTCGTCACAGCCGCTGACCTGTGCATAGGCGGTCTCCCCCGCCGCGCTTACGGCAATGTTTACATGGGCCTGGGCGGTTGCAAGGGCGCCGGTGGCGTCGCGAAGCAGTTGCCCATCCGCTGCAATTAGATGCCTGCTGCTTTGCCCCCTTGCGGTAATCCATACCTTATCCACGCCCATGCGCGTCATTTCCATCTCTACCTGCTGCTGGCCCGCATCCCCCAGCGTCATCACCGACAGGATAGCGCCAATGCCGATGGCAAGGCCCAGTACCGTCAGGATGGACCGCATCGGCGTTTGAAAAATGTTCATCGCCGCCAGGTGAATGGCATCCCGAAGTCTCACGGCTTCACCACCTTCAGCCGTACACCGTCGTAAAGATCCTTATCCGGCGGCAGAACCACCTCCGTGCCTACGGGGAGATCAGCCACCACCGCCCAGACGCTGTCCCACAAAAGAACAGGCGCATCCCGTTCCCAGGCCCGGCCCTCATACACCTGAAAAATCGTATCCCGGTCGGTGAGCGCCTCAACCGGAAGCACAGGCACCTGGGCTCGCTCCTCCAGCACAATATCCACCTCCACCTGTGTTCCTACCGGCACGGATAGGCCATCAAGCGGCGCAAACACTACCTGGGCATAGGAGATGCCTTGGGTGTTGGGCTTTAGTGCCCCCACCCGTTCCACCACCGCATCGCAAAGGGGCATGCTGTTTTGCGTGATGCGCGCCCGCATACCCTCTTTAATCTGCCTGCTGTCCCTGGCGCCGACTTCGGCGCGCACCTCCGCCTCCATAGCGGATAGCGCCGCCCCCGGGCTGCCGGGCAGCAACAGTTCGCCCTCCCTGGCCATCAGCTGCAGAACCTGCCCATCCTTATAGGCTCGCTGGGTCAGCGACTCTATTTCCGCCGACAGCGCTTCCACACGGCTCATCCATTCCGCGCGGGCGCTTCCGTAGGCGGCCAGTCCCTCCTCCGCCAGCGCCTGCACATCCTGGCCAAAGGCTGCGGCGGCACGGTTTTTGTAACTCTCGCTCACAGCATCCGTGTTTTCCAGTGCCTGCATGGCTTGCGTAAGAGCGGCCTGGTACGGTGCATCATCCAGGCGGTACAGCGGCTGCCCGGCCATAACGGACTGCCCTTCCCGCACATAGACCTGCACTACTACGCCGCCCTTGGGATGCGCGCTGAAGTACTCACCCTTGCGGGCCGCCATCCCCGTGACCGAGACGGTTCTTTCCACACTGCCCAGGGTTACTTTGACCGTTCTCACCGTCTCCCACCGTTCCACCGGCCAGGTCCATAAGGCCGCAGCAGTCATTACCGTAATGGCCATCATAAAAAAGGACGCCGTTGATTTGCGCATGTCGTCCGCTCCGCTTTCCAGCATTCCGCAGTGCTATTTTGGCTGGGCGCGGTGCAAATAACCCAGGTGGAAAACGGAAATTTCATCCGATCCCCCTTTGTTTAACATGAACAGACAAAACCCGCGAATGCAGTTCTGCCATCTGCAAGCGCGGGTTTTGCTTGTATGGAGGATAGGGAGGTCGGCATTCCGAAGAATGCCAAGAAAAGGAGTTTGCCTGGGGGATACGGTGGCTTGTATCCCTTAACGC
>JAEWNM010000233.1 GCA_023392755.1 Bacillota bacterium | reverse complement strand
CCTGCCTCCCCCGGCAGGCTGGCCTGTTTCCCACGGCGGCCCGCGCCCGTTTCAATTGCTTTCACAATACGCTTTATAAATCACGTAGAAAGAATGATTCATATGAGTGTCCGGCTACCGTTTTTGCTGTCCGACGGCATGGTTCTCCAGCGTGGCGCGAAGGTGGAGCTTTGGGGAACGGCGGATGAACCCGTAACCGTCACCTTTCTTAACAAGGAATATCACACAGCCCCGAATGCGGCGGGAAGCTGGACGGTGATCCTGAATGATTTGCCGCCCGGCGGGCCGCACAGGCTGAGCATCAATGACATGACGCTAAACGATGTTTATATCGGGGATGTTTTTTTGTGCTCCGGGCAGTCGAATATGCAGATTCCCATGCGTCGCGTCAAGCATATGTACCCGGAGGAAGTGAAAAGACCGGACCCGAATATCCATCAATTCACCGTGCCGCAGCGGCACAGTTTTCATGCGCCGCAAAGCGATTTGGACGGCGGAGGCTGGGTGGCGGCATCCCAAGGGACGATTCATGAATTCTCCGCCGTGGGATATTTTTTTGCCAGGCGCCTTTATGCGCGGTACCGCGTCCCCATCGGGCTGATCCTGTGTGCAATCGGCGGTACGCCCATCCATGCCTGGATGAGCCGGGAAGCATTGCGTGATTTTCCCGGGCTTATTGAGGATGCGGACATGTGCGCGGATGACGCTTATGTGGCTCGGGTACAGGCGGAGGACGAATGGAGGGCCCGGCGCTTCTTTGAGCAAATGGATGAACATGACCCCGGCCTTCATGAAAAATGGTATGACCCTGATTTTGACGACAGCGGCTGGGAAGAGCGCCCGCTTTTGTCGCCCTGGGCGGGAACCGGCTCCGTGTGGCTGAAAAGGACGCTGCATATCCCGCCGGAGCTTGCCGGGAAGCCTGCCACACTCTTTCTGGGGACGGTGACTGACTGGGATACGGTTTATGTGAACGGCGAAGCTGTAGGCAATACCACTTACCGGTATCCCCCACGGGAGTACATGGTGCCATCACTGCCAGGAGGGCGCTGCGTGATTGCGGTGCGCGTCATCAGCAAAGACGGCGGCTGTTTTACACCGGGCAAGCAGTACTTGCTTGCCGCCGGGGCCGGATCGTTCAACCTAAACGGCGTCTGGCGCTTTGAGCGCGGCGGTAAAGGCACGCCTTTTGAGCCGGAGACCGTTTTTCACTATAAGCCCACAGGGCTGTACAACGGCATGCTGGCGCCGCTGAAGCGCTACGCGATCAAAGCCGCCCTCTGGTACCAGGGCGAATCGGATGCCGAAAACCCCGGCCGTTACGCCGAGAAATTTTCGGCGCTTGTGAATGGCTGGCGCGGGGATTGGGGATATGCGTTTCCGTTCCTGTACGTTGAGCTGCCCCATTGGGGCGGCGGCCTGGATTGGGACGTGCTTCGGCAGCAGCAGTGGCAATCTTTGCGCATCCCCAAAACTGCCATGGCGGCCGCTTTTGATCTTGGGGAGCATAACGACCTGCATCCCCAAAACAAGCAGATGGTGGGCGATAGGCTTGCCCGGTGTGCCATGCGGGTGGCCTACGGCGAAAATATGGCGCCCTCGCCCTTTGAAATCGTCGGTTATTGTGCCGCCCAATAGCGGCTCCATCTCCTGGATGCCGTATAGGTTACGCGCTGCGTACCTGTGCGGCGGGAAGGCATTTTTTGCCGATGCATGGCTACGCTTCAGGCGGCCGGGTTTTGAAAGCGGGGGAAGATTGCTGCTCCACGTAAAAGCCCGGTATACCGTCGTGAAGGCTCTTTACGGCATGGGCAACTCTCCGTTCCGCCTCATCACCTGTGGCACCCCCCTCCACATAGCGTAGGATGCGCGCTTTTTCCGCATCAGGCAAAGCGGTAAACCGGTCCATGGCTGTCCGGTCCTTCATCATGCGCATTCCAAGCCCAATGGGCAGCTCACCCTTGATGCTTGTCAAAGCTCCTGGTCCGTCCTCCATTGTACGATCCTCCTTCTTTAGGCCTTCAGTGTTCCCGCACAAAGGCTGTACCATCCCATACCATTTCCGGCCGTGTGAAATGGACTTGCGGCTGGTCCGCTAAAAAGGCATGACCGGTTTGGGGCCCGTATTATGCGATGGCCCGGAGGAGCGGCAGGTGTTCACTGCGCCTCAAAGCCGTCCAAGCGCAGCGTGTTGCTGCTCAGGCAGGCAATGTATTGCTGCGGCGATAAATCCGTTTCCTTTTTGAACGCCTTGTAAAAGCTGGAGTATTCCCGGAAGCCGCATTGCAGATACACGTCGGTGGGCGACATGCCGGATTGCATAAGGAGCTTTGCCTGTATAATGCGTTTGGCGACAATATATTGGTATACCGAACGGTTGGTATAGTTTTTGAACTCACGGATCAAATGAAATTTGCTTATATAGAAATGGCTGCTCACGTCGTCCAGTGAAAGCTCGTGCCCGATATGTTCATTGATATAGGCGATCACATCCGCTACCCTTTTTACGGAGCGGGAGCTTGGCTCATCCTTTGCTTCGCCAAACATTTTGCATAGCCGCGCCATCAATATGGTCAGCTTGCACCGGTTGATCAGCCGCTGGTGCGGCTGCGCACCGACGGCATCGGATATAATTTCGCTGATGACGTAGCGGCAGGCGGCAAATTCCTTGTCGCCAAGCGAATGGCAGAATTTTGCCCTTTGTATGCACCCGTCGATGATATCCAGCAGCGGGAAATCCTTGGAACCCATATCCCGCAGCGCGTTGCGGCTGATGTAGATGAACATGCGCTCATAATATGCTTCCGTGTTGTGAAAGAATGCCCGGTGCATGCGGCCGGGCGGTATGATGACCACATCGTTTGGTTTCAAATGATAGGCATATTCCTCGATGATGATGGACGCATCCCCGGATATGAAGAAATAGATTTCATAGAAGTCGTGGCTATGGAATTCGGGGGTCGTTCTGCGATGGCAAAAATGATGGTACAGTTCGTATTCGCGCTCGTCTTCCATCGGGCGAAGGATGTCCCATGCCTGCAGGCTATTCATACGGTCACACCTCTTTGATCTATATCGTATATCAACTTTTGCAATATTTCAAGCAATATTTGCAATTTACATGGAGGATATTGTGCAATATCATCAATATACAGCAGCGGGTTGAAACAACCCAAGTGTGTTTGATCGTGAAAACCGCATGAATGTAAGGCATGAATTGCCAAGGAGTGAAGCCTGTTGACAGCTTATTCAAAGGCGTCCGGTAAGGGAAACGTCCATTGGAAACGGCTATACCGCCACCGGTACCTGTACCTTATGCTGGTTTTGCCGCTGATACAATACGTGGTTTTCAGGTACGCGCCGCTCACCGGCCTGCAGGTGGCCTTTAAGAATTTCAATATTTTTAAAGGCATGTGGGCCAGCGAATGGACCGGCTTCACCATTTTTCAGGAGATATTTTCCTATCCCAAGTTTTGGCTTGCCCTTAAAAATACTGTAATTCTCAACGGGCTGGATTTGTTGTTTGGTTTCCCTGTGCCCATTATTCTGGCAATATTGCTGTATGAAATGCGGTCCATGCGCGTCAAGCGCATATCCCAGACAATATTGTATCTGCCCCATTTTTTGTCCTGGATCATCATCGGAGGCATCGTAAACCAGATTTTTGCCACCAACGGGCTGATGAACCATCTGGTCACCCTGGCCACCGGCAGCCCTGCCAATTTTCTGATGCATGAGAGCAACTGGGTGACGGTGTACATTGGCGTGGGCATCTGGCAAAGCGCGGGCTGGGGCACAATCATTTATCTGGCGGCGATTTCGGCGGTGAACACCGAACTGTACGAGGCAGCGGAGGTGGACGGCTGCGGGCGCTGGCGCCGCATACTGCATGTGACGCTGCCATGCATTACCCCCACCATTGTGCTAATGCTTATTCTGCGCCTGGGGCAAATGGTATCCATCGGTTTTGAGCGGCCCTTTGTTATGGGCAATGATATGGTAGCCAACAGCTCCGAGGTCATATCCACCTTCGTGTACAAGATGGGCATCAAAAACGCCCGGTACTCCTTTGCCACGGCGGTCGGAATGTTCGGCTCGGTGGTAAATATGATCTTTTTGGTTGCAGCCAATCAAAGCGCAAAGCGGATGGGGGAGGGTGGCCTGTGGTAAGCGCCCAAGTCAGCAAAAAACCGGGCGGCTCAGGGGGCCGCCGCTATACGGGATCGGCTATCTTTATTTATGCGGTGGTGCTTTTGAGCGTGATCATCTGCATTGTGCCCTTGATCCATCTGGTGGCATTATCCATGAGCGGCCGGGAAGCCGTGCTGGCCCATAAGGTATTCCTCTGGCCGGTGGATCTGGATTTCAACGCATATATTTCCGTGTTTATGGATACGGGCATGCAGACCGCGCTGGTTTTTTCCGTGCTGTTGACGGTAACCTATACCGTGTTTGCCATGGCGGGCAGCATCCTGCTGGCCTATCCGCTGAGCAAGACGCAGCTTCCCGGCCGGAAGGGCCTGATGCTCTTCATATTAATACCCATGTACTTTTCCGGCGGCATTATCCCGGAATATCTTTGGATCAAGCAGCTCGACCTTATCGATAAGCCCCTCTCCCTGCTCCTCCCCGTTTTGATCAGCACCTATAATACCATTATTTTGCGCAATTTCTTTTCCAGCATTCCCGACAGCCTGGAGGAATCGGCCGCCCTGGATGGCTGCAGCGATATGGGCATCCTGATGAAAATCGTTCTCCCCCTGTCCACTGCCGCCATTGCCACGCTTAGCCTGTTTTACGCTGTAACCAGGTGGAACTCTTTTGCCGATGTACGCTATTACATCAATTCCACCAAGTACTATACCCTGCAGATGAAGCTGTATCAGGTTGTGTTCAATAGCACCGATACCCAGGTAAACATGCTGGAAGGCGGCCGGAATGCCGTGCTTTCGGAAACCATCAAGGCTGCGGCTATCGTGTTTGCCACCGTGCCCATCATTATCGTGTACCCCTTTTTGCAAAAGCATTTTGTTCAGGGGGTCATGATTGGCGCGGTGAAGGAGTGACCGTAGGGCATCGCCATTCGCGGCATGCGGATGGTGAAATATAAAGGAGGTCTGTTTCATGAAAAAACTCGTCTCGCTGCTATTGTGCCTTATGCTCTGCCTGCCTGCCTTCTCCCTTGCCGGGGCGGAAGAAAAAGCGGAGGTGTTCAGGTATGACGAGCAAATCACGCTGAAGGTTTCCGTGTTCGACCGTGGCGTCACAGGCGGAACGCCGGTGGATAACAACTATTGGACCGACTGGATCCAAAAGAACTTCGGCGATCCCAGAAACATCAAAATCGAATGGGTCGTCATCCCCCGAACCGAAGAAGTGGATAAGCTGAACGTGCTTATGGCATCCGGCGAAGCTGCCGATATCTGCTTCACCTATACCGAGGCAGTCATCACCAACTTTGTGCAGCAGGGCGGCCTGGTGGAGCTGGGCGGGCTTTTGGACCAGTATGGTCAGGGCATTAAGGAGTACCTGGGCGAAAGCTTGCTCAAGTACGGCATCTTTGAGGGCGGCCAGTACGCCATACCCGCCAAGCGCGTTGTTCTGGCCACCCAGGGCATGTTCATCCGGGAAGACTGGCTTGCAAAGCTGGGCATGAAGATGCCTGCGACCAAGGAAGAGTTCTACAACGCTTTGGTGGCCTTCCGTGACCAGAACCCCGGCGGCGTTGAAAACGTCATCCCCTATGCCATGAACGACGACCTTACTTCCCATAACCATATGATGCTGTCCTTTATCAAAAGCCTGGACGAGAAAACGCTGGCTACCGTGCCGGATATCATGTGGGATGGGTATGAAGACTACGTACTGTTCCTGAACAAGCTATACAATGAAAAACTCATTTCTCCCGACTTTGCCCTGGACAAGAGCAACCTTTTGTGGAACGCGGTAAGCTCCGGCCAAGCCGGCGGCTATACCTACAACTATGACCATCCCATCCGCGTTTCCCCCGGCGTCCTCAGCGCTTTGCAGGCCTATCAGCCGGAAGCAAAGCTGAGCCCGCTCAACTGCTTTGAATCCGTTACCGATCCCGCCAAGTATTATCACGGCATGTACGCGCCCAACGGCATTTTCTGCTTCATTCCGGTGTATGCCAAGCACCCGGAGGCAGCCGTGATGTACATGGATTGGCTGACAAGGCTGGATGTGCTGTACTTCCTGCAAAACGGCGAGGAGGGTGTGCATCATACGCTTGATGAAGAAGGCGTGCCCGTGCTTACAGACGTACAGGACGAGCGCAAGTTCAACACCATGCAGAACATCGATTACACGCTTTTAACCAACGGCCAGCAGTTTGAGGACGATGCGCTGCGCGTAAAGGCCCAGGCACTTTCCTACCAAAACTATGCCGATTTGTTTGAGCCCATGTACAACGTGGCTTTGACAGACCCTCTCCAAATCTGGTTCCACTTTGATGTGGTGCTCAAGGCCGATTCCCAGTATGGCACATCCCTCACCGCCTTCAAAAAGGAGCTGCTCACAAAATCCACCATGGCCGCTCCCGAAGACTGCCTGAAGGTGTTCCGTGAGCTTCGCGACCAGTACATGAAGGATGGCGGCCAGGCGGTTATGGACGAGAAGACCGCGGCCTGGGACAATATGCACAAATAATTCTGCTCGCAGGCAGGACTTAGGGCCGGGGCTCGAGAAAAGAACACAAGCGGCCGCCGCATAAATAACGGCGGCCGCCACGTATGAAAGGGGAGACATTATGATCCGCGTGGCTATTGTGGGCACGGGGAATATTTCCCAGGCACACATCGCGGGCTATCTCGCATTTCCTGACCGGTGCAAAATAGTTGCACTGGTGGATATCGTACCGCAAAAGGCAGCGGAAAAGGCGGAGCGCTTCAAGCTTGACTGCCAGGTGTATGACGACCACCGCAGCATTTTAGACCGCGGCGACATCGATCTTATCGATATTTGCACCCCGCCGTATGTACATGCCGAGATTGCCGTCAATGCGCTGCGCAGCGGAAAAAACGTGCTTGTGGAAAAGCCCATGGCCGCTTCCCTTGAAGAGTGTGACCGCATGAATGAGGCCGCCGCCCAAAGCGGAAAGCTTTTGTCCAGCATTGCTCAAAACCGTTTCCGTACGCCCATTGCGAATTTGAAAAAGATACTGGACGCGGGTCTGGCCGGGCCGGTCCGCCACGTGCAGGTGGATTCCTATTGGTGGCGCGGCCATTGCTATTACGATCTTTGGTGGCGCGGCTTGTGGAGCAAGGAGGGCGGCGGGTGCACGCTGAACCATGCCGTCCACCACATTGACATGCTGGGCTGGATGATGGGACAGCCTAAGGAAGTGACATCGGTTATATCCAACGTGGCCCATGACAATGCTGAGGTGGAAGATTTGTCTGTGGCCGTTCTGCGCTATGATGGCGCTTTGGCCCAGGTTACCAGTTCTGTGGTTCACCACGGGGAGAAGCAGCAGCTTATTTTCCAATGTGAAAAAGCCCGTATCTCCGCGCCTTGGGAAACTTATGCTTCCATATCCCGTCCCAACGGCTTCCCCATCCGAAACGAGGAGCTGGAGGGTGAGCTTTCGGCTTATTATGAACGGCTGGAGCCTGTTGTCCATGAAGGCCATACCGGCCAGATTGAAAATGTGCTGACAGCCCTTGAGCAGGGCATAGCTCCCGCCATCACCGGCCAGGATGGCCGCAACACCATCGAACTGATTACCGCCATCTATAAATCGGGTGCTACGCGGTCTACCGTTTCATTGCCCATACAAAATGACGACATCTTCTATACCGTGGAGGGGATGATGAAGCACATGCCCCATTTTTATGAAAAAGCGGCTTCCCTGGCAGGGTTCGGTGACGAAGTCATCACCGTAGGCAGCGACTACAAGTAACAAAAGGCCGGTATGCATTGATACCGGCACGGTTTCGCCCACTTTATGCCAGAAAGGACTCCCCTTATGATGCGCAGCGCCATCGTAGGCTGTGGCAGCATCGCCGGCGTGCATGCCGCGGTCCTCACAAAATCCGATTACACACAATTGACCGCCTGCGCGGATATTCGCCCGGAACGGGCGCAGGCCATGGCGGATGCATGCCATATTGCCGCGTACGGCAGCCTGGATGAATTATTGGACCGGGAACGGCCGGATGTGCTGCACATCTGTACGCCCCACCATTTGCATGTACCCATGGCGCTTTTGGCGCTGTCCAGGGGTGTGAACGTATTGATGGAAAAACCCCCGGCCATTTCTCCGGAGTCGTTTGAAGCCCTGCTGAAGGAGGCCGGGAAAAGCGGCCTGCATACGGGCGTCTGCTTTCAAAACCGTTACAACCCCCAAGTACAGTATATACGCCGGGCGCTTCAGGGCGGTCAGGCCGGCAGGGTTCTGGGGGCGCGGGCTTTTGTCACATGGTCCCGGGACGATCAGTATTATACCGGCAGCGGATGGCGGGGACAATGGGATACAGAGGGCGGCGGCGTGCTGATGAACCAGTCCATCCACACCATGGATTTGCTGGTATACCTGCTGGGCATACCGGTATCGGTGGAGGCTTCCATGCACAACAGGCACCTGCCCGGCGTGATTCAGGTGGAGGACACGATGGAGGCGTATATCCGCTTTCAGGACACGGCGGCGCTGTTTTACGCCACCACGGCGTATTGTTCGGATGCTCCGGTAATGCTGGAAATCGTCTGCGAAAACGCCACCTACCTGATGCATGGCCCGGATGTGACGGTTACGCGCCGGGATGGCACATCCAGCGAACAGCAAATGGAGAGCCCTCCTGCATTGGGCAAGGCGTATTGGGGCGCAAGCCACAAGCTTTGCATCGACGATTTTTACGAGAATGTCAAGGCGGGTACGCCTTTCTCCCTGTTGCCAAAGGATGTAGCGTCCACCATGGCGCTTGTTTATGGATGTTATCAATCCGCAACCGGTGGAAAGCCGGTTTCATTGTAAGCGAGGAGGTTTTTTGGTATGAAAGCGGACGGTATGAATTACGCCCCCAAGGGTAAACCCAATCCGGTTGTGAAGCCAGGAGAGTTTGTTTTTTCGGCGGTGACCCTGGACCATGGCCATATTTATGGTATGTGCAACGGCTTGACCGAAGCCGGGGCCACGCTGAAATATGTGTACGATCCCGATCCGGAAAAGGTCAAACAATTTTTGCAGGCATTTCCACAGGCAACCGCCGCTCAGTCCAAGGAGCAGGTGTTGCGCGATGCCGATACGAAATTGGTGGCTTCCGCCGCCGTGACCGGTTTGCGATGCGCGTTGGGCCTTGAGGTTATGGCGGCCGGTAAGGATTACTTTACCGACAAAGCGCCCCTGACCACCCTTGGGCAGCTTGCCCTGGCCAGGGAAAAGGCAGCGGCTACCGGGAAAAAGTATATGGTTTATTACAGCGAACGGCTGCATGTGGAAGGGGCGGTGTACGCCGGACAGCTGATCGAGCAGGGAGCCATCGGCCGGGTGCTGCAAGTTATTGGCCTGGGGCCGCACCGCTTGAACGCCCCCAGCCGCCCCCAATGGTTCTTTGAAAAAGACAAGTATGGCGGTATTCTGTGCGATATCGGCAGCCATCAGATCGAGCAGTTTTTGTTTTTCTCCGGTGCCAAGGACGCACAGGTGGTGCACAGCCAAATCGCCAATTATGACCATCCCGATTATCCGGAGCTGGACGATTTTGGCGACGCAACGCTTGTGGCGGACAACGGCTGCACCAACTACTTCAGGGTTGACTGGTTCACGCCGGACGGGCTTCGCACATGGGGCGACGGCCGCACCATCATACTTGGCACGCAGGGATATATCGAAATTCGCAAGTATATCGACATCTGCACAGAGGATGTATCGGGAAATCATGTGCTGCTGGTCAATGGCAAGGGAGAGCAGCGCTTCTCCGTGTCCGGGCAGGTGGGCTATCCCTTCTTTGGACAGCTGATTCTGGATTGCATTCACCGTACCGAAAATGCCATGACCCAGGAGCATGCCTTTAAGGCTGCCGAGCTGTGCGTCCGGGCCCAAATGCAGGCACAGAAAATACGGTAAAGAACAGGGCGGCCCGCCTGGTTGTTTTGCAATGATGTCGGTGCTAGACCATCAAAAAAATTCCGGGAGTAATCGGAGGGCCGCAGTCCTCCGATCCTAGATCGCAAACCAGCGACATGTGCGGTGGTTTGCGAG
>JAEWNM010000151.1 GCA_023392755.1 Bacillota bacterium | reverse complement strand
TTGTATGGCCTCTGTTCTCCAGCATGGGTGAGGAATTCGGCTGGCGCGGATACCTGCTGCCCCGGCTTATCAAACGCTTTGGGGTGTTGAAAGCCGCGCTGCTGCTGGGCATTGTTTGGGAGGTATGGCATCTGCCAATGCACTACATGGTGTATAGAACATACGGCTCCTATATGATTCCCGCATTCCTGACCATCGGCTTCCTGAACCTGACGCTGAACGCGGTCATCATGGCGGTCATCTATGCTGTTAACAAGGGCAGCGTCAAGCTTATGGTTCTATACCACTACACCATCACCGCCAGTTCCATCTTTGCAGGCGCACTGTTTACCTCAGAAACTTCTCCCAGGTTTGCCGTTCTGGAAAGCATTGTCTCCTGTACCCTGTTCTTACTCACCGCCATCATCCTTTACCGGAAAAACAGACATCTTATTCACATTCACAATGAGGAGGCTGTATCATGCTAAAGCTCTATTTCGGAAGCGTTTCATCCGCCATCTCCACGCTGCTGGCCGTGGTCTTTGCCGTGTTCTTTGCCCTGGTGACGGCCCGGAGAGCCAGCATTACCCATTGGGGGCTTCTGACGCTGGCCATGTTTATCCTGGGTTTGCTGATGTCCATGATGAGCGGCATGAAAGACGGTATGGGCTCACCTGCCTCCGTCATCCCAACCAAGCACTGGATGATGACAGCTTTGTGTGTGATGGGAGGCTTGGCCTTCCTGTCGGGCCTGCTGGCCCTGATCATACGGAACCAAAATTGGTGGCAAACCAGCTTCTATCTGCTTTCCGCCATCATCATACTGAAGGTCTTGTTCACGGAAGTATTCCGGATCATGCATTATCTGAACAAATAAGGCACAAGGGAGCGCTGGATATGGCGCTCTTTTTGTATGTTTCTTTTTCTATGTGATGACAGATTGTTTTCTTG
The DNA here is from genome assembly GCA_023392755.1 of Bacillota bacterium. Classification (GTDB taxonomy): domain Bacteria; phylum Bacillota; class Clostridia; order Christensenellales; family Aristaeellaceae; genus JAEWAH01. The sequence continues at coordinate 2,441 of JAEWNM010000151.1, read as the reverse complement.
ACAAGCAGCCTCCTATGCACTACGATACTGGCATGAAAAGGGATATGTACAAGGTATGCACGGTGCGCTTTATGTGGGAGAAGGAAGGTAGCTGAATATGGGGAAATCTCATTTTGAGATGAACGAGCCGCATTACAGCCTGCGGGGCAGGCTTCCCAAGATAGGTATCCGGGCTGTTATCGACGGACGCCGGGGCGGTGTGCGGGAAAGCCTTGAAGATCAAACGATGGAACTGGCCAAGGCAGTAGCCGGCCTGCTTGCCGCAACACTCCGGCATCCCTGCGGGCTGCCGGTGGAATGTGTTCTCTCCGATACAACCATCGGCGGCGTAAGGGAGGCCGCGGACTGTGCCGATAAGTTTGCGCAGGAGGGCGTCGGCCTCACCATCAGCGTTACGCCCTGCTGGTGCTACGGTGCGGAGACGATCGACATGGACCCGCTGATGCCCAAAGCCATCTACGGCTTCAACGGCACGGAAAGGCCCGGCGCGGTATACCTTGCTTCCGCCCTGGCGGGGCATAATCAAAAGGGCCTGCCTGCCTTTGGCATCTACGGCAGGGATGTGCTGGAGGCCGGGGATAACGCCATCCCCAAGGATGTGCAGGAGAAGCTTCTGCGCTTTGCCAGGGCCGGGCTGGCCGTAGCCGCCATGCGGGGCAAGAGCTATCTTGGCATGGGCGGCATGTCCATGGGCATCGCGGGCTCCATCGTCAATTCGCCGTTTTTGGAAAAGTATCTGGGCATGCGCATGGAGTCCATCGACATGACGGAATTCATCCGCCGCTGGGAAGAAAAAATATACGACCCCGATGAATTTGAGCTTGCCAAGTCCTGGGTCAGGGAATATGTCCGGATAGGTATGGATAAGAATCCGGAAAAAGCCCGTCACAGCGCGGAAAAGAAAGCCGAGGTCATGGAGCGGAGCATTTTGATGACCATGATCGCACGCGACCTCATGCAGGGCAACGAAAAACTGGCGGAACTGGGCTTTGCGGAGGAGGCCATGGGCCATAATGCCATAGCGGGCGGTTTTCAGGGCCAAAGGCAGTGGACGGACCACTTCCCCAACGGCGACTTTATGGAAGCTATATTGAACACCTCCTTTGACTGGAACGGCATCCGGGAGCCCATGATCGTGGCTACGGAAAACGATCATTTGAACGGGCTTTCCATGCTCTTTGGCAAGCTGTTGACCGGCTGTGCCCAGGGCTTTGCGGATGTGCGCACTTTCTGGAGCCCGGAGGCAATTAAGAGGGTTACCGGCTGGACACCCGATGGATTGGCGGAAAATGGCCTCATCCACCTGATCAACTCCGGCTCCGTTACCCTGGAAGCCGGCGGTGCCTGCCAAAAGGATGGGAAACCCGCCATAAAGCCCTGGTGGGAAATCACCGGTGCCGAGGCGGAAAAATGCATGGAGAACACCGAATTCTGCTATGCGGACCTGGGTTACTTCCGGGGCGGCGGATATTCCTCCAGGCTTCTTTCCAAAGGCGGCATGCCTGTTACCCTTTGCCGTCTCAATCTGGTGGATGGCCTGGGTCCTGTGCTGCAATTGGCGGAAGGCTGGACCGTTACGGTGCCGGATCACGTTTTTGATATCATCAACCGCCGCACCGATCCCACCTGGCCCACCACCTTCTTTGCGCCAAGGCTTACGGGGGAAGGCGCCTTTGTAAGCGTGTATGAGGTGATGCGCCGCTGGGGCGCCAATCATGGCGCTTTCAGCTACGGCCATATCGGCGCGGATTTGATTACGCTGTGCAGCATGCTGCGCATCCCCGTCTGCATGCACAATGTGGCGGCGGAAAGCATCTACCGGCCCAGTATGTGGGATGCCTTCGGCACCCGTGACATGGAAGGCGCCGATTACCGGGCCTGCGAGAAATTGGGGCCGCTGTACGGAAAATGAGCAAGGGCAAGTACACTATCGGCTTGGACTTTGGCACATTATCCTGCCGCGGGGTCATTACGGCTGTGACGGATGGCGCGCAAGCGGCCACAGCCCAATTTGCGTATCCCCACGGTGTCATGGATGCTTCCCTCCCCTGCGGTTTGCCTTTGCCTCCCGGCTGGGCGCTGCAGCACCCCGGGGATTACCTGGAGGCGTTGGATTTTGTGCTGCCCGCATTGATGCGGTCCGGCAACCTTGAACCGGATCAGATTATAGGCGTGGGCGTTGACTTTACATCCTGCACCATGCTTCCCGTGAAACGGGACGGCACGCCCCTGTGTTTTCTCAAGGAATATGAGCAGGAACCCCACGCCTATGCAAAGCTGTGGAAGCACCATGCCGCCCAGGGCCAGGCGGACAGGATCACCGCCACGGCCGCGCGGCGCAATGAACCGTTCTTGCACCGCTGCGGCGGGAAGGTATCTGCACAGAATGCCTTCCCCAAGCTTATGCAGGTACTGGAGGAAGCGCCATCCATCTATGAAGC
>JAEWNM010000099.1 GCA_023392755.1 Bacillota bacterium | reverse complement strand
CGGGCCGCGGCGCGGACAGGGGGCGGACGGAAGCGGGGGCGGGGGGCGTCGGCTTTACGGCCATTACCGTTGCCTGGCTGGCACAGCTTTCTCCCGTAGGCATCATGGTGGTATCCGTGCTGTTCGGGGTGCTGGAAAAGGGCTGCGGCACGATTCAATCCGTTTTCAAAATATCCACATCCGTAGCCCAGGTGCTTCAGGGTATCATCCTGTTTTTTGTGCTGGGAGCCGAGTTTTTCTTGACCTACCGGTTGATTATGCGCAAAACATCCCTGTCAAAGGGGGTGGAATCATGACGGTGTTTGTGGATGGATTAACAGCCTTTGTGTATGCCTCCATGCTGGCGGGAGTGCCGTTGCTGTTTGGTACCCTTGGGGAGATACTCACCGAAAAGGCCGGAAACCTGAACCTGGGCGTGGAGGGCATGATGTACATGGGCGCCGTGCTTGGGTTCATGGGCGGATACTATTTTTCCAGCCCTTTGCTGGCCCTTGTATTTTCCTTCCTGGGCGGAGCGCTGGGCGCACTGATATACGCTTTCCTGACAGTCACCTTGCGCGCGAACCAGAATGTTACGGGGCTCACGCTCACCATTTTCGGCACAGGCCTGGCCAACTTTTTGGGCGGCAATATGATCAATACCTCACCTACAGGCGCCGCGGTAGTGGCGGATTCCGTAAAGGCCGCATTCCGGCCATTGCAGATGGGCGTGCTGACGGGGATCCCCTATATCGGCAAGCTTCTTTTCAACCACAGCATCTTTACGTACCTGGCGGTGGCGCTGGCCGTAATCGCCGGCTGGTACCTGCATCATACCCGTCTGGGGCTGAACGTTCGGGCTGTGGGCGAAAATCCGGCGGCTGCCGACGCGGCCGGGGTGGATGTAAGCCTGTACAAGTATGTGCATGTTATCCTGGGCGGGGGCATCTGCGGCCTGGGCGGCGGGTATATCGCACTGGTCACCTGCGGGGGAAGCTGGACATACAATGCCGTGGCAGGCCAGGGCTGGATTGCGGTGGCACTTGTCATCTTTGCTGCCTGGAGCCCGCATAAGGCTATATTGGGCTCGCTGGTTTTCGGGGCGTTGAGCGTGCTTCGGCTGTATATACCCAATGCCTTTATATCTATTCCTGGCGCTGTGTTTGCTATGGTGCCCTTTGTGACCACATGCGTTGTGCTGGTGGTATCCAGCATCAGGCAGCGCCGTGAAAACCAGCAGCCCAGAAGCTGCGGTGTCAATTATTTCAGGGAAGAAAGGTAACGCAGGCGTCCTGTGACAAAAAACTGTTGGTTGCGGGACGCTTTTTTGTTCAAGGCAGAGAATTTGGGAAGCATATGTTCATCGGGTGTTCACACAATTGCGGGATAATGCAGTATTGAATCTTATTTACAGGAGGTCTATGTGATGTTTGGAAGCAATTTATCCAAGGTGGAAAAACTGGTGGCAAAAAAGAAGGATGCCGATCTGGCCAAATTGACCGGGAGCAAGGATGAAGCCGTGCGGCTGGCGGCCATCGCCGGCCTGGGCAAGGTGGGCGGGGAGGTTGGCTATAACACGCTTGTAACGCTTCTGCGCAGCCCGGAGCCTCAAATTCGTATCGCTGTGGCCAATGCCATGGCGGAATTGGCCGATCCGAAACACCGGGCTCATATCGAACATCTGTCCAAGAGCGAAACGGACCCGAAGGTGGCCGCCGCGCTGCTGGCCGCCTTGGGAAAGATAAGGGACAAGATTTGATTGACCGGCATTAAAGGCTGCCCTTCACCCGATTGATGATTGGGTGAAGGACAGGCTTCAGGGTATCAACAAAGTGGCTGTCGCCACTTTGTTGAGTTTTTCCCTCGCTTCACTGCAAAATGGCGATGCCATTTTGCGGCCGTTTCCTCGGGTAAGGAAGGAATTTCATCGAAATTCCTCGCAAACCACCGCACATGTCGCTGGTTTGCGATCTAGGATCGGAGGACTACGGCCCTCCGATACCTCCCTGGGTTTTTTGATGTTCTGAAGCCTGCCCTTCACCCGATTGATGATTGGGTGAAGGGCAGGCTTTTTTTGAAGGAATTGGATTATATAGGGATTTATTTCCTTGGAAAGAGGCCTGGCGTTTTGGCCTCACGTCACAACAGCCCGGCGGCAGCCCTGTCCAGAAGGAAGATCACGTCCCGGTGGGTACGCAGGATGGAAGCCTGAACCTGGGGGTTCACATCCTCCCGGATCGCACGGCGGACAGCCTGGGCCTTGTCGGCGCCCGAAGCAATGAGCACGACGCGGCGGGCATTCATAATGCTGCCTACGCCAAGGCTGACGGCTTGCCTGGGCACGTCCTCGCCGGGCAGAAAGAAGCGGCGGTTTGCTTCGATGGTGCTTTGGGTAAGGTTCACCACATGGCAGCCGTACACAAACTGTTCGTGAGGCTCGTTAAAACCGATATGGCCGTTGCGGCCAATGCCCAGCAGCTGTAGATCAATGCCCCCCGCACGGGATATGGCGGTATCATAATCGCTGCATTCTCTTTGCAGGTTTACGGCACTGCCGTCGGGAATATGAACATTTTCACGGCGTACGTTTATCCTGGCAAAAAGCTCGGCCTCCATAAAGGCGTGGTAGCTGGCGGGATGCTCTTTTGAAATGCCTACATATTCATCAAGATTGAAAGTGATGGCCTGGGAAAAGTCTATCACGCCTTCTTTGTGCCAGGCGATAAGCTGGCGGTATGTGGGAATGGGGGATGAGCCGGTGGCCAGGCCCAAAACACTGTCGGGCTTTTGAATGACTTGGGCCGCAATCAAAAGCGCGGCTGCCTGGCCCACCTGGGCGGCGGTATCGTACAAATGGATGTGCATAGGATTCCTCCTAAAATACATGTATTATTCCGATAATCCAGAAGAATGTTGATACAGAAGGACTATTTCAAAATAATTCATTGAGTTGTACTATTACATTATAGCTGTGCAAAAAGTGCGTGTCAATGCAACACAATAAAAAATACCGGAGCAAACGCTTCGGCAGCGGACAGGGGACAATGGGAGGTCAACTTATCGGGGGATGCAGCACGGCGGCTTTTCATGGCAAACACCCTTGAAGCGCGCATCCTCCGTATGCATGATAGCATGATGGGCTGTTGCCTGCTCCCGCTTTTGCCATCGGAATACAGTAACTGGCTTGTGTAGAACAGACATGAGGACGGGCAACGCCCGTCCTCAGACCATCAAAAAACCCAGGGAGGTATCGGAGGGTCAAAACCCTCCGATTTTATATCGCAAACCAGCGACATGTGCGGTGGTTTGCGAGGAATTTCGATGAAATTCCTTCCTTGCCCGAGCAAACGGCCGCAAAAAGCGTAGCCTTTTGCAGTGCAGCGAGGGAAAAACTCAACAAAGTGGCGTCAGCCACTTTGTTGATACACTGAGGACGGGCAGCGCCCGTCCCCATGCTGTGCCGGTTGAATGCGAATGCTTCAGGGCAGTCCCTTCCAAGCGTTACGCTCCCAGATATGCTTTCCTTACCCTGTCGTCCTCCATCAGTTCTGCGGCGTTGCCGGACATGACGATGGAACCGGTTTCCAGCACGTAGGCACGGCTGGATACGGTAAGGGCCACCTTGGCGTTTTGCTCCACCAATAAAATGGTAATACCGCGATCATGAAGCAATTGGATAATACGGAAGATTTCCTTTACCAGTATGGGTGACAAGCCCATGGAAGGTTCGTCCATCAGAAGAATTTTGGGATTTGCCATCAGTGCCCGGCCTGTGGCCAGCATTTGCTGCTCGCCCCCCGACAGCGTGCCGGCCAATTGCCGTGCCCGCTCCTTGAGGCGGGGGAAGCTTGCAAACACTGTTTCAATATTCTTATCAATCTGCTCCTTACTGCCTAAGGTATATGCGCCCATACGCAGGTTTTCCATCACCGTCATCCGACTGAACACATGCCGCCCCTCGGGAACATGTGCCATGCCCAGCGTAATAATTTTGTAGGGGTCAGTGGTGCGTAAGTTGGCATTGCCTAGGGTAATCTGGCCGGAAGTGGCCTTTAGCAGCCCGGAGATGGTGTGTAATATGGTGGTTTTGCCAGCGCCATTGGCACCGATGAGGGAAACGACTTCTCCGTCGTTCACCTCCAGGGAAACTCCTTTGATGGCATGGATGGCACCGTAATGTACATGAAGGTCTTTCACGATCAACATTTGCAAACCCCTCCTATTCGCCCAGATAGGCGGCGATGACCTTCGGATTGTGGGATATCTCGTCAGGCTTGCCTTCTGCGATGATCTCGCCATAGTCGATGACGACGATGCGTTCACAAATGTTCATTACCAGACTCATGTCATGTTCTATCAATAGGATGGAGATGGAAAATTTTTTGCGTATGGTATTGATGCACGCCAGCAGCTCCGCCGTTTCCGTGGGGTTCATGCCGGCAGCCGGCTCATCCAAAAGCAGCATTTTTGCGTTGGTTGCCAGGGCCCGCGCAATTTCCAGCTTTCGCTGCTGACCGTAGGGCAGGTTTGCCGCGTTCAAGTCAGCTTTATCTTGAAGGTTGAAAACGGAAAGCAAATCCATAGCTTCCTCATGAATGGAGTTCTCTTCCTTCCAGAAGCCGCCGGAGCGCAAAAAGGAACCGAACAGACCGTACTTGAGCCTTCCCGTATAGGAAATGAGCACGTTTTCCAGCACCGTCATTTTTTTGAAGAGCCGTATGTTCTGAAAGGTGCGGGCTATGCCGGCGGCTACGATCTCGTGGGTTTTTTTGCCGTTCATCCGCTGGCCCTGCAGGTAGAAGGAGCCCTCTGTCGGTTTATAGACGCCGGTCAAAAGGTTGAATACGGTGGTCTTGCCTGCGCCGTTGGGCCCAATAAGCCCAACCAATTCCCCTTCGTTGATCTCAATGCTGAAATGGTTAACAGCTTTCAGCCCGCCAAAGGCGATGCCTAAATTCGATGCTTTCAAAATGTGTTCGGCCATCGGTCATTTGCCTCCCTTCGCCGCAGAGTGCCCCGGGTTAGAGAATATCCGGGACCACCATTTCCTCAGTATGCGGTATAAGCTGAATTCATAGCTGCCGCATAAACCTATAGGCCGAAAAATCATCACGATGATCAGAACTACGGAATAAACAAGCATACGGTAATTGGAAAATGCACGCAAAGCCTCCGGCAGGATAGAAAGCGAAATAGCGGCAATGATGGAACCGGTAAGGGAGCCCATGCCGCCGAGCACCACCATGATGACGTATTCTGTGGATTTCATGAAGGTAAAATCATTTTGTGACAGCGTACCCAGGCCTCTGTGTGCGAACAGGGACCCGGCTATGCCTGCGAAGAGTGCGGATATCGTAAAGGTAAGTACCTTATAAAACGTGTTGTTCACACCCACACTGCCTGAGGCGATATCGTCATCACGGATGGCCATAATGGCCCGTCCGTACTTTGACCGTACAAAGGCGTACATCAAACCGATGCAGACGGCGGTAATGCACATAATCACATAGATGTTGTTCATAATCGGGACCATAATCAGCGGCTGTCCGGCCTGGCCGCTGCCAAGCCCGTTTCCGCCCGCAAAAGGCAGACTCTGTATAATGATGCGTATGATTTCGCCAAATCCCAATGTTATAATAGCCAAGTAATCTCCGCGAAGGCGCAATGCAGGTACACCCACAATCAAGCCCAGAAGCGCGGCCATGACCGCCCCGCTCAGCAAGCCGATGAACAGCAAGGCGAGATCTGGAACAGGCGCGATGGCTCCGGATGCAACGCCTTCCTTGATCGCTTTGGTAACAAGCGCGGAGGTATAGGCGCCGACGGCCATAAAGCCGGCGTGACCCAGGGCTATTTGGCCCAAGAAACCAATGGCCAGGTTCAATGCGCCCACCATGATAATGGTGTAACAGCACTGTACCAGAATGCTGCGGATATAGTCATTGATCATATTTGAACGGTCCAATAAAAAGATAACCAGAGAAAGGGCAAGCAGAGCCAGAATATTTATTAACAGCCCGCGAATGCTGTCTTTCCGCTTTATAGTCATGCGCTCCACCTACACTTTCTCGCCTACATTTTTTCCTAGAATGCCGGCCGGCTTAACCAGAAGCACAATGATGAGGATTGCAAACACGACCGCATCGGAAAAGGCGGATGTGAGTATGCCGCCTGTCAGAGGCTTGATGTATGCCTTTGAAAGGCTTTCCACTATTCCAATGACCATTCCCCCCAGCATCGCGCCGGGTATGACGCCGATCCCTCCCAGTACGGCGGCGACAAATGCTTTTAGGCCCAGCATATAGCCCATGGCAATGGTTACGGAGTTGTACTGGGCAGTATACATCAGTGACGCTATACCTGCCAGGCCTGCGCCAATGGCAAATGTCAGCGAAATGGTGCTGTTAACATTGATACCCATCAGGGTCGCCGCTTCTTTATCTTCGGAAACGGCAAGCATAGCCTGCCCGCTCTTGGTGCGCTTGACAAACAGCGACAGCGCCACCATAACGATCAAGCCGATCAATATGGTAAGGAGCATATTTCCGTTCAGGCCAAATACATCAGGTATTTTGAATAAAGTGGTTTTCATTGTTTTGGGGTTGGCACCAAAGAGCGTTTGTGCCAAGTTTTCCAAAAACAAACTCATGGCGATGGCGGTGATGAGGGTGGACATCTTTGTGCCGCGCTTTCTCACAGGGCTATAGGCAAGCTTCTCCACCAGCACGCCGGTTAAGGCGCAGACGACAACCGCCGCAAGCACAGCCATCCACGGCGGCATGCCAATGGATATCATCACGGGGACGGTGAAGAACAGCGTAAAACCTCCAACCATGATAAAATCACCGTGAGCGAAGTTGATCAGTCGGATGATTCCATATACCATGGTATAGCCAAGCGCCACCAAGGCGTATACGCTGCCTGTTCGCAAACCGTTTATAAGCTGCTGGATAAACAAAGTCAGTCCATTCATGCCGGCATCGCCCTCTCTTGCTGAAAGAATCTGACCAGCTTCACTTTTCTTCCCGTTGCTTATTTTACTTAAGATGCGGGAGAGAGAAACCAACCGGTCACAATCGAATGGAAAAATCAGGGCGGACCAGATGTCCGCCCTGAGCGCCCGCTAGGAGAGGTTTGATCCCTCGGCTGCTACACCGGCTGGGAACATAGCGTCGGCGGGCAATGAAAGTTGAATTACTTGGCCAGGATGGTATCCTTGCCTTCTTCCATTGTGGAATACAGCACAGCCTTGCCATCCAGCAGCTGTATGGCGGAAATGCTCTTGTTCGGGGTGCCGGTTTCACTCAGCTTGAAGTTGCCGGTGACGCCCACAAAAGACATGCCGGTCATGGCCTTGACGATATCGGCAGTGCTATCGGTGCCGGCGGTTTCAATCGCCTGTTTGAGCATGTACACAGAGTCATAGGCCAAAGCAGCCAGGGCTGTCAAAGACTCTTCGCCGTATGTCTTGATGTAGTTGCTCACAAAGCCCTGCACAACATCGGATGGATCGTCCTGCGCGTAGTGGTTTACAAAGTAGGAGCTGTTGTAAAGGGATTTGTCTTCCAGCATGGTCCCGGTGGTGCCATCCCAGCCATCAGCGCCGATGAAGTAACCGGTATAGCCGGCGTCACGGGCCTGGGGCACAATGTAGGGGCCAACCACGTCATAGTAGTAGGGAGCAAAAATCGCTTCAGGCTGACTGAAGGCGATGTTTGTCAGCTGGGAGGTATAGTCGACATCGCTAACGGAGGAGGAGCTTTCTTCCGCAACGATTTCAAGGCCCAGTTCCTTGGCGGTTGCCACATAGGAATCGCGAAGGCCTGCGGAGTAGGGATCGCTTGCCGCGTACAAAATGGCGACCTTTTTCAGACCCAATTCGCTGGTCATCCTGGCAGCCATCGCGCCTTGGAAGGAGTCAAGATAGCAGGCGCGGAATACGGTGGGCTTGTTGACACCGGTGATGTCAACATTGGTAGCGGTAGGGGTGAGCAGGAGCATGTTTTTTTGTGTGGCCAGCGTTGACAGGCCTCCCGTCACACCGGAGGTTACGGAACCGATAACGGCGCAGACGCCATCAGACACCAGCTTGTTGAAAGCGTTCGCACCTTCAGTGGAATCAGCCTTGTCGTCCATATAGGAAACTTCCAGAGGACGGCCAAGCACACCGCCCGCGGCATTGATTTCCTCAACGGCCAGTTTGATGCCGTTGGTTACGGAAACGCCGTACACGGAAACGGGGCCTGTGGTGGGGGCGATAGCTCCAACCAAAATGGGTTTGGGCGCTTCCGCCAGGGCCGGCAAAGCAACAGCCGTCAGGACTATCACCAGAGCAACAAGCAGGGACAGCATTTTCTTCATCCTGTAATTCCTCCCTCAAAATTGATTTCCGGATCGTCGCCTTGGGCGCCAAGGTAAGCAAAAGCAACAGATTACCGCACAACAGTGCAGTTATGTGGGATTATGTCCAGCTCCATTGCTTGTGGTGCCATTATATCGCGTGCATATAGGCGTGTCAATGCGTTATGAATACGTATTTCTGTAATTATGCATTTCAAGCGGGTCTTCACCGGCCAAAAAACGAAAGAAATGCAATATTGTGAAAAATAATCGGCATTTATACACTAGATGTTGGAAAGGGTGCAGATCTTCGCCGCGCTTACTACCGGGGAGTACAGGCAGGAGCGGTTTGCGGCCGCAGACAGTACACGCCGATGCATGCGGAACGGCTGTTGTTTTTACATTTTTGTCTATACAGACCGCTTATCATGGGGTAAAATAGAATAGGCTACATCTAGGAATCGCCAAACGGAAATGAGGCGGCGCGATCCGCCTCTGTAAAGTGCCCAAAGGAGCGGCTATGAAGCATGTGATCAAGGGGATTGCCCTGATATTGGCGCTGTCGGCGCTTCTTCTCCTGCCGGCAGGGGCCGTGGCCTCCGACGCGGATATGGGCGGGCTGACCATGGAGGAACTGAATGACTGGGCCGGGCAGGTGCTTGCGCAGGCCAAAGCTTCCAAACCGGTCATTACGGGCCTTCGGCCCCAAAAGACGGAGGATGGCTACGAGCTTGTGTATGATTTTGCCACCTTGTATCTTGATACGCCGGCGCTTACCGACAAGAGCATTCTTAATGCCATATCTGTTACGGCCTATGATGTGGAATGCCCCCGCGGCATACAGGTGTATGACACGCAGCAAGCGCTGCTTTCCGCCTTCGCCAATGAAAACCCCGCGCTGCTGGGCAGCCGCGACTTCGCGGTGCTCTACCTTTCCGATAGTTTGCCGGAGGAAGCGCTATGGGGATGGGTGCAGCGGGATGACCAGCAGATACAGGCGGTGCAGTACGCCGTGCACGAGCGGCTGCCCGAGGGGGATCAGTACACCGACTGCGGGCTTTTGTACAGCCTGGATGGCGGTTATGTGACCGCAGTGCGGGCCTACGGCCTTTCGGTATCCATTTCCGGGGAGCAGGCGGCTAATACCGTTTCCGAGGTGCTGGCGGTACAGCGGGAGGAATCGTACTTCGCTTACCCCCAAAGCATCGTGGGTACCGACCTGGAGCCTTTTGAAAGGGATGACCTGTTCTTTTCCGGGCTGGATTTTCTGAGCCTGACGCCGGAGACGGCCATTGAATCGTTTGGCGCCTATGAAACGGAGACGTGGCTTGAGGACGATACGGGGGATTGGCTTCGCATCATGCAATGGCCCAAAGCCGAGATCACATTCGCCTACAATCCGGAAAAGGTATTTAAACGAATCGATACGCTGTCGCTTAGACAGCGTGGCATTGAAGGGCCCCGGGGGGTGCAGGTGGGTGATGCCCTGTCCAGCGTAGTAATGCGCTTCCGCCATGGCGGAGGGGAGTATAACGGCATGTCTTCCGAGGTGCTATATGGCGACGGGAAGACGGTGCCCTATGGCCTGGCGGAATACGCGAATGCCTCTGCCACGCTGCACTATGCCTGTGCTGTGGAAGGCGGCCAAGACATCAAGACCGTTACGCTGCACATGATTTTTGTTGATACCATGCTGTCGGAGCTGTTTTTGTATTCCTGGTAATATAGAACCATGCCATGGACAAGCTCCCGCTTTGCACGGAATGGGGAGGAAGCCGTATGAAGATTGACCTGACCTGTCCGGTGGAACTGTGGCGTTATGAACTGCCCACGGAGACGGACACCGTTTGCCGGCTGCTTATGTACAACCTGTCGGACAAGGATGTCACAAGCGTACAGGTGACATTGGCCGGTTATGACGCAAATGGCGAAGCGCTAAGCCGCCAGGTGGAGCGGCTGCAGGGCGTGAGCGGCGAGCGCAAATCCGCCTTTGAGGTATTGATTGCCATGGAAGGCGGCGCGCAGGCGGCCGGTATGGAGCTGGTTATTGAAAAGGTATGGTTTGATGACGGCACCGTCTGGCGCAGGGGCAACGCCCATTTGTCGGAATATGTACCCAATACGCTGCCCAACAACAGAAGGCTGGAAATGCTTCGCTTCGTGGCCGGCGCCGACGCGGTGGGCTATCCCCAGGATCAGGGCGCGCTATGGCTGTGCGTATGCGGCCGGGCCAATGCCGCCAGCGAGGCCTACTGCCGCCGCTGCCAGCGGGAAAAGCTGGCGGTATTTGAAAAATTCAATCAAGCCACCATTGAGGAGATGGTAGCCCAGCGGGAGCAGGAACTGGATCAAATCGCCCACCGGGCCAGAATGCAGGCATCCCAGCAGCAGTTGGAGCGGGAGGCGCGCATAAAAAGGAAAAAGCACCGCCGCCGCCGGGTGCTGTGGACGTTTTTGATTGCGGTATTTACCCTGGGTGCCGTTTACGGCATTTATTTCCACGGCATTCCCTATTACCGCTATATCCGGGCCAGCCAGCAGCTTGACAGGGGCCTTTTCGGGGAGGCAAGGGCAGCCTTTGCCCAAATGACGGGGTATTTGAATGCGGATGCACTGGTGGTAAAGAGCGATTACCTTCAGGCCCGCAGCGATCTGAACACCGGCACGGAAGCCACCCTTATAAGCGCGCAGGAAATGTTTGACAGGCTGGGCGACTATGAGGATTCCCCGCTTCGGGCCAAGGAGGCCCGTTATGCCCGGGCGGAAAAGATGATACAGGCGGAGCGGTATGACGATGCCGTGGCGCTTTACGCGGAGATTCCCGATTATTCCAACGCCAGGGTGCGCCAGCAGGACGCGCTTTTTGAAAAGGCCAGGGCGGTCATGAAAGCCGGGGACTACGAGGGGGCCAGAAGCATTTTCCTGGACCTGAAGGGTTATCCCGAGGCGGAGAAGATGGCGGTGCTGTGCCTGTATGAGCCGGGTGTCACCGCCCTGGAAAACAGGGAGTATGACCAGGCTATAGCGCTTTTGTCACAGATAACGGGTTATTCCGACGTGGATCAAAAGCTGCAGGAGGCCCATTATGCCAAAGGTGAAAGTTTGCAGGCCGCCGGAGAATATGTGGCCGCGGGAGAGTTCTACCTGAAGGCCGGCAATTACCGCGACGCAGTCACCAAGGCTTCGGAGTGCATTTACGAACCGGCCAAAAAAGAGATGGAAACAGGGAATTACAGCCGCGCTGCAGAGATGTTTTTGAAGATACAGGGTCACGCCGACGCCAGGGAACTGGCCTGGGAGTGCATTTACCACATTGCGGATCAGGCGCTTGGCAACAAGGAATACGCCAGGGCTCGGGAACTGTATCTGCAGATACCCAACTACCTGGACGCCAAGGAGAAGGCGGAGGAGGCCATTTACCTGCCCGCCCAGGATCTGATAAAAGATGGAAAATACACTGAAGCGCTTACGGAGTTTTCAAAGATTCCGGAATACAAGGATGTTCCCGCCAGAATGCAGGAGGTAAAGTACAAGCAGGCCTCCGCCCATATGTCCGCCGGGGAATATGACAGCGCCATTGCCCTGTATCAGGAGCTTGACGGATACTCCGACAGCGCCACCCGCATACAGGACGCGCTGTACAGCCTGGCTGGTCAAGCGCTGGCGGCCGGCAACTACATAGCCGCCATCGACCAGTATGCCGACTTGAACGGCTACAGCGATTCACAAGAAAAAATCAAGGAGGCCAAGTATCTCCTGGCCATGGGCCACAAGGATAAAGGCGAATACCAGGAGGCGGTGACGCTTTTGAGTTCCCTGGGGAAATACAAGGACACCCAGGATCAACTGAACGCCTGCAATTATGCCCAGGGCAAAATCCTGCTGGAGGCCGGTGAGCTTGAGAAGGCGGCCGAAATAATGAAGGGCCTTGGCAAGTACGAGGATGCCCAAACGCTGTTTATGCAAAGCAATTACGAGGTAGCCGTCCGCGCGAGGGATGCGGGTGATCTGAATCTGGCAGGCAGGCTGTTTGCTGCGGTCGCAGGGTATCAGGATGCATCCGCCCAGAGCGAGGCCTGCTTTGACGGCTATTACGCCCAGGTGCTTACGGAAGCGGACGCGGCCATGAACGGCAAGGATTACAAGGCCGCTGTGGATATTTTGGCCAAGGTGGAGCTGAACGATCTGCCTCAAAAATACCGGAGGCTGGGCGACATGTACAACCAGGCCAATTATAACTATGCCAATGATCTGTACGCCGACGGCAAGCCCTACGATGCGCTGCCCTATTACAAAAACATACCGGACTACAAGGATGTAACCAAAAAGCGGCTGGCCCGCAACTGCTATATGGTGCTTGGAAAATGGATATCCAAGGCGGGCGTTGCGATGGAGTTCAGGGAGGACGGAACCTGCTCAATCGACGGGGAGGAGCTTTTCTTCAACGTCAACAACTACTCCATGCTGACGGGCGTTACAAGGGAGCGGCTTACGCTAACCCACAAGGTGACGGCCGTATATGAAAAAGACCTGACGCTGCGGGACCTTCGCAACGGTAAGAACATCATCATCAAGATGACCAGGACGGAGTAGCCGCAGGGAAAGAAACGTGCCGCTTTTCGGTCTGGCGCGATTTGCCCGCATGCGGCAACGCTCCCGGCGCATGGGGCGCGCAAATCGCGCAGAATAAGCTTGCCTGGCAAACGGTGCCCGGCTAAAGCTCCGCGCCGGTCCATCTTCACCCCGTAAGGAGTAAAACATGCCGCCTTTGCCCGAACAAAGGAATAAGGTATCCAACGAGATTTCCCCTGGCCTGGAACAGTCGCCGAACCTTTCCGCCGCCGTTACCGGCGTTTCTCACGCCGGCATAAAGCATGTGGGCGTACTGGATGGGGTTCGGGCGCTTTGCGTGTTTTTTGTGGCTTGGTTCCATGTGTGGCAGCAAAGCTGGCTTACGCCTTCTGTGCACCTGTTTGGAGAGAAAATCAGCTTGGACTTTATTGTACGCAGCGGATATATTTTCGTGGACGGTCTGATTTTGCTCAGCGGGTTTTTGCTGTTTCTGCCATACGCCAGGCATAAGGCGGAGGGGGAAAGGCTTCCGTCCATACGTTCGTTTTACATAAAGCGTGTGATGCGTATTGTTCCATCCTATTATTTTTGCATCTTCATCATGCTTTTTTTCGTGGCGATTCCCCAGGGGAAGTATGCTTCCGCCGGGGCGATGTTTAAGGACGTATTCATGCATCTCACCTTTACCCACACATTAAGCGCGGCCACCTATCTGCAAACGCCTCTGAACGGCGCGCTGTGGACGCTGGGTGTGGAGGCGCATGCCTATCTGGCTTTTCCGCTGCTGGCCTTGGGTTTTGTAAAAAAGCCGTATCTCACGGCTTCGCTGATGATGGGAGCAGGCTTTTTGTACCGGGGCCTTGTGCAGCTGTATGCGGCGGATACAGCCATGTGGTTCAACCAGTTCCCGGCGTTTTTGGACGTGTACGCGCTGGGCATGCTATCGGCCTGGGCCTATGTGGCCCTGGCGAAGAAATGCGCAAGGCCCGGTGTTTGGCTGCGGCTCGCGGCCACGGCCATCGCCTGCGCGGCGGCGTATGGCGTGTTTTGGCTCATGAAGAGCCAGGCATCCGCCAGCGGGTATGAAGCCGTACGCATAAGCCAGATGAACCAGCGGTTTTTCCTGGCCGTTGCGCTGTCCGCTTTTATGCTGGGGCTGTCCTTTTCCCTGCGCGGCATACGGGTTTTGTTTTCAAACCCTGTCATGAAATTTCTGTCCGCCATTTCCTTTAATTACTACATCTGGCATCAGCTGCTGGCGGTGTGGCTGAAGGAATGGAAGATACCCCGGTATATATCATCGGCGGTTCCCCCCAACCAGGCAGGGGAGCAGCCATGGCAGACACAGTATACGCTGCTGTGCTTCGGCCTGGCAATTTTGCTGGCAACGGCGCTGACTTACGGGCTGGAAAGGCCCGCGTCATCGCTTGTCCATAAATTATTCCACAGGAGGCCCAAAGCGCATGAAAGACCCGCGGATGACACAATTGGCGCATAACCTGGTCAGCTATTCCTGCCGCGTGCAAAAAGGGGAACGGGTGCTTATCGAATGCACCGGCGTGCCCGACGACTTTACAGCCGCGTTGGTTGCCAAGGTGTACGAGGTGGGAGGCATCCCCCTGGTGCACCTGCGGTCGCCCCGGGTGGACCGGGCTTTGGCCATGGGCTACACCCGGGAGCAGCTGGACCTGATGGCCAAGTATGACGCCCTTCGCATGCAGGACTGCAAGGCGTATATCGGTGTCAGGGCGGGCGACAACAGCTATGAAAGCTCCGATGTCCCCGGCGCCAACCTTTCCCTGTACAGCAGGCATTATGTGCAGCCGGTACATTCCAATATCAGGATACCCGGAACCAAATGGGTTGTGCTGCGCTACCCCGTACCCGGCATGGCCCAGCAGGCCTGCATGAGCACCGAAGCGTTTGAGGACCATTTTTTCAACGTCTGCAACCTGGATTACGGCAAAATGAGCCGCGCCATGGATCACCTGGTCAGCCGCCTGCAGAGTACCGACAAGGTGCATATTCTGGGCGAAGGCACCGACCTTGCCTTTTCCATCAAGGGCCAGCCCGCCATCAAGTGCGCGGGGGAGCTGAACATACCGGATGGGGAGGTGTTCACCGCCCCGATTCTGGAATCGGTAAACGGCGTTGTGAGCTACAACACGCCCAGCCTCTACCAGGGGCGTACCTATGAAAACATCAGGCTTAGATTTCAGAATGGGAAAATCGTCGAGGCCACCGGCAGCGATACCAAACGGATCAACGAGATTTTTGACACCGACGCCGGCGCGCGCTATGTCGGCGAATTTGCCATCGGCGTGAATCCCTATATCACTTCCGCCATCCGTGATACGCTGTTTGATGAAAAGATCGCCGGTTCCTTCCACTTTACCCCCGGCAACTGCTACGACGAGTGCCCCAACGGCAACAAGAGCGCCATCCATTGGGACCTGGTATGCATTCAAACGCCGGAATACGGCGGCGGGGAGATGTATTTTGACGGCGAGCTGGTCCGCAAGGACGGGCTGTTCGTTACGGATGACCTTCTCTGCCTGAATCCTGACGCGCTGAAATAACGCCTGTTTTGCGAATTATTTCACAATCTCCAGCAAAAAGGCTTGTTTAGGTCTTGCAAAAACAGGGAATATTCTGTACAATCTTGGGTGGGGCCAAGCATGATATAGGAGGGAAAACAATGTCTGTGAAAGTTGGTATCAACGGATTCGGCCGCATCGGCCGTTTGGTTTTCCGCATTGCCCTGGAGACCGGCAAGGTGGATGTAGTGGCGGTGAACGATCCGTTCATCGACCTGGATTACATGGCTTACATGCTCCGTTACGACACGGTGCACGGCCAGTTCAAGGGCGACATCGACGTCTGCCATGACACCAAATCCCTGATCGTAAACGGCAAGGCCATTAAGGTTTATGCCTGCCGCGACCCCAAGGAAATCCCGTGGAAGGATGCCGGCGCGGAATATATTGCCGAAGCCACCGGTGTTTTCACCTCCAGCGACACAGCCAACGCCCATCTTGCCGGCGGCGCAAAGAAGGTTGTTATCACCGCCCCCGCCAAGGATAAGGAAACCCCCATGTTTGTCATGGGCGTCAATAACGAAAAGTACACCAAGGATATGACGGTTGTTTCCAACGCTTCCTGCACCACCAACTGCCTGGCCCCCTTGGCCAAGGTCATCAACGATACGTATGGCATAGCCGACGGCCTCATGACCACCGTGCATGCCACCACCGCCACCCAGAAGACCGTTGACGGCCCCTCCAGCAAGGATTGGCGCGGAGGCCGCGGTGCTGCGTTCAACATCATCCCCTCCTCCACCGGCGCTGCCAAGGCCGTGGGCGTTGTCATCCCCGAGCTCAAGGGCAAGCTTACCGGCATGTCCTTCCGCGTGCCCACCGCCGACGTATCTGTGGTCGACCTGACCGTGACCTTGAAGACGCCCGCTTCCATGGACGAAATCAAGGCTACCATGAAGGCCGCCTCCCAGAGCGAGCAATGGAAGGGCATCATCGGCTATACCGAGGACGCCGTGGTTTCCTCCGACTTCATCCATGATCCCCGCACCTCCATCTTCGACGCCACCGCCGGCATCAGCCTGACGCCGACCTTTGTGAAGCTGGTTGCCTGGTATGACAACGAGTGGGGCTATTCCAACAAGGTTGTTGACCTCATCGCCTACATGGCCAAGGTGGACGCGAAGTAATTGGCTATGCCGCATCGTGCGGGCCGGGGAATAGGGATAAGGCATGTGAATGTCCTTGCCGGCACCCGCATGATATAAGGGATTGAAAACCCCCTTGCTTCCATTATGTTAAGCGGAAGCAAGGGGGTTTTTATGGCCGTTTGAAATGAAATTCTATATGGAGAAACTGCTGCATGCTTGCACAAATAGATTTTTTTAATGCCATGGCTGAAAAATGGGATGAACGCTGCTACCATGACCCGGTGAAGATCGACTGTATGCTGGATATGCTGAACATACAAAAAGGGGCAGCCTGCCTGGATGTGGGAACAGGAACGGGCGTTATG
>JAEWNM010000074.1 GCA_023392755.1 Bacillota bacterium | reverse complement strand
CCCCAAGCCCCAGATATCCTTCACCGATCTTCTCATGCCTGTCCTTGTGGCTGCCGAAGGGGTTCTTGGTATCATTGATGTGTATGGCATGAAGCCGCTTTAACCCAACCGCCTTGTCAAACCGCGTCAGAACGCCGTCCAGGTCATGGATCACGTCATACCCCGCATCATGCACATGACAGGTGTCAAGGCACACGCCCATTTTGTCCTTCAAATCCACCCGGTCAATAATTTCCCGCAGCTCCTCAAAGGTGCCGCCCACCTCGCTGCCCTTGCCGGACATGGTTTCCAGCAGCACCAGCGTCGTCATCTCAGGCCAAAGTATTTCGTTGAGCATTTGTGAAATCAGGCGTATCCCCTCCTCCACCCCCTGCTGCACATGGCTGCCGGGATGGAAGTTGTACATGCTGCCGGGGGTAGATTCCATGCGACGCAGGTCATCCGCCATGGTGTTGCGGGCAAATTCCCGCGTGGCATCAACGGCGGCGCTGGCGTTGAGTGTGTATGGCGCATGGGCCAGGATTTTGCAAAAATCATGCTCCCTGGCCAAGGCCAGGAAAGCCGCCACGTCGTTTGGGTCAATATCCTTGGCCGCGCCGCCCCTGGGATTTCTGGTAAAAAACTGGAACGTGTTGGCGTTGATTTGCACCGCTTCCTGTCCCATATGCAGATACCCCTTGGAGGCGGACAGGTGGCAGCCGATGTGCAGCATGGTTCTCCCTCCCATTTGTTATTCATCCCGTTCCCTGATGACAAGGCCCAAAAGCGCGGCAAGGTCAGCCGCCTGGACAGGGGTGACGATGGCTCCCTTCAAATCGGGAAGCGTAACATGCAGCCCTTGAAGCCGGCAGGTGCGCATGTCAAAATCCTTCAGGGGTGTCTGCTCAAAAAGTGACTGTGTCAAATCGCACGCATCAAAAGCTGCATTCATCCGGCATCTTAAAAACGCGGCGTTTGGCAGCTTGCATTGTTCAAAAGCCGTATCCAGCACCTTGGCATCCGCAAAATTCACATAGCCCCCGCTGCAATCCACAAACCGGACATGGCGCAGGGAACCCTCCACAAAGTCCGCGCCCATCAGCTTGCAGCCCTGAAAAACCGCGCGCTGGAAGGCAGCCCTGGAAAAATCGCAGTTGGAAAAATCGCAGGCCTCAAACCATACATCCCGGAACCCCGCCTGCTCCATGCTGCAGCCGGAGAAGTCGCATTTCACAAACCGACACCGCAGCGCATCCAGGCCTTTGAGGCTTACCCCGGCATAGCTTTCCCCATGTATGATACTTTCTTCAAGCCGATCTTCCCTGGCCAGCTTGTCCAGCAAATCGATGCCTGACTCCAGGGAAACAGGCAAATCCGGTGGCAAAACATTCATGAATACGGCGATTCCTTTGCAGTGGAATGATTTATTGTATCACATCGCGGCCTGCGCCCGCCAGATTTTGAGAAAAAAAGGCACCCTCTCCGCCAATCAAGCGAAAAGGGTACACATTTTGCGCAGGCTTACAGGTTGCTGCCGTTCCAGCCCCAATGCTGCACTTCCTCATATTTTACAAATACGCGGCCCTTAGGAATGCCAAGCTCGGTGTTCAGGATTTTTGTGACCTCCGCGGTCATCTTCTGGTAGGCGGCCGGGGACGCGGCGCCGAACAGCTTTACCTCCACCATGGCGGCAGGCTCGCTGTTGGTGCCCTGAAAATACATATGGCAGCCGGGCTGAATGTTCAGCATGAGCCAGGTTTCGCTTTTCCCCGGAATCAGGGCAATGGCTTTGCCCAGCTTTTGCTTTATGCTTTCCTCCTGGGCGGGATTGACGGCAACGCTGACCTTCGCATCGATAAACGGCATGGTTGCATCTCCTTCCTATACGGTCAATTCATACGTTTCGCCCTGGGCATTGTATTCCTTCAGGAGCGGCAGAATGATTTCATCCAGATATTCTTCCACCTGCCGGCTGCTTCTGCCTGTATAGCGGTCCGGGTCCAGCAGGTCCTCCATGGCCTTGCGGTCAAGGCCAAAGGCCGAATCGCCGGCAATGCGGTTCAGCAGGTCGTTTTTTTCGCCCTGCTCTTTAACAACCCTCGCTGCGGCCTGGGCGTGAACGCGTATCTTCTCATGCAGTTCCTGCCTGTCGCCGCCCCGTTTCACAGCGTCCATCAGTATATTCTCGCTGGCCATGAAGGGCAGCTCCTCCATCACACGGCGGCGGATTACCTGCGGATAGACCACCAGCCCGTCGCAAACGTTGAGCAGTATGTTGAGGATAGCATCCACCCCGAGGAAAGCCTCAGCCACAGCGATGCGGCGGTTGGCGCTGTCATCCAGCGTGCGCTCGAACCACTGGGTACCGGCGGTGAAGGCGGAATTCAGCACATCCACCATCACATAGCGGGAAATAGCGGTGATGCGCTCAGAACGCATGGGGTTGCGCTTGTAGGGCATGGCGGATGAGCCGATCTGCCCCGATTCAAACGGCTCCTCCATTTCCTTGAAGCTTTGCAAAAGCCGCAGATCATAGGAGAACTTGCTGGCGCTTTGCGCTATGCCGGCCAGGGCGCTTACAACCTGGTAATCCACCTTGCGGGAGTACGTTTGCCCGGATACGGGCACGACTTTTGAAAAGCCCATATCGGCGGCGATTTCCGCCTCCAGCGCCTTTACCTTTTCCCCGTCGCCGTCAAACAGCTCCATAAAGCTGGCCTGTGTGCCGGTTGTGCCCTTGTTCCCCAGAAGGGCGAGGCCGTTGATTCTTTGATCAATCTCCAGAAAATCGATATGCAGCTCATTCATCCACAGCGTGGCCCGCTTGCCAACGGTGGTCAGCTGCGCGGGCTGCAGATGGGTATAGGCCAGGGCGGGCAGCCCCTTGTATTCCCCGGCAAACTTCGCCAGCAGCGCCAACACGTTCACAAGCTTGCGGCGTATGATTGCAAGCCCCTGCTTCATGACAATGATATCGGTATTGTCACCCACGTAACAGGAGGTGGCGCCCAGGTGAATGATGCCCTGGGCCTTGGGGCACTGCAGCCCGAAAGCATAGACGTGGCTCATCACATCGTGGCGGCATTCTTTTTCCCGCCGGAGGGCATCCTCATAGTTTATATCCTCCACATGGGCGGCAAGCTCGTCAATCTGCTCCTGGGAAACGGGCAGGCCCAGCTTGTTTTCCGCCTTGGCCAATGCCAGCCAAAGCCTGCGCCAGGTTTTGAACTTGTTGTCGTCGGAGAATACATACTGCATCTCCCGGCTGGCATACCGGGTGGAAAAAGGGCTTACATATCCGCTGTGGTCCAAAAAATCATCTCCCTTACCGGAAGTAATCTACGCCGCCTTCAAACAACGGCTGGAATTTGTTGCCCGGTACATTGATATACACATATTCCCCGGTGCGCTCGGTATGGCCCATCTTGCCCAAAATACGCCCGTCCAAAGAAGTGATGGCCTCCACCGCCGCGTAGGAGCCGTTGGGGTTGTAGGGCAGCGCCATGCTTGGTTCACCCGAAAGGTCAACATACTGTGTTGCAATCTGCCCGTTTTTCGCAAGATCGGCGATCAGCGCATGCGGCGCCACAAAGCGCCCCTCGCCGTGGGAAACGGCAATGGTGTGAATATCCCCCACCCGGCAGCGGGACAGCCAGGGGGACTTGTTGGAGGCCACGCGGGTATTAACAAGCATGCTCTGATGGCGGCCGATAACGTTATACGTCAGGGTGGGGCAGCTTTCATCGGTGTCAATGATCTTCCCATAAGGCAAAAGGCCCAGCTTGATCAGCGCCTGGAAGCCGTTGCAGATACCGAGCATCAGGCCGTCCCTTTTGAAAAGCAGATCATGGACGCTGTCCATCATGCGGGGATTCCTGAAAAAAGCCGTGATAAACTTGCCGGAACCGTCGGGCTCATCGCCGCCGGAGAACCCGCCGGGGAGCACAATCATCTGGCACCCGGCAATCCGCTTTTGCGCATCCAGCAGGCTTTGCGCAACGGCAGCAGGCGTCAGGTTGTTCAGCACAAAAATATCCGCATCCGCCCCGGCGCGCTGAAGCGCCCGCATTGTATCCACTTCGCAATTGGTGCCGGGGAACACAGGGATAAAGGCCCTGGGGCGGGCACAGCCAATCTTTGGGGAAGCGCGCCTGTCCACAGCATAGGAGAAAACTTCAGGCTTGTCAACCGTTCCTTTGCCGCGGTAGGGAAACACGCTTTCCAGCTTGCCCTCCCACGCTTCCTGCACCGCCTTGAGGCCGGCGGCCTCGCCGTTAGCGGCAAATACATATTCTTCTGTTGTGCATCCCAGGTATTCCCCCACCCGGACATCCTCGGCAAGCTCCAAAATGAAGCTGCCATACCGCCAGGCAAAAAGATCGCCGGTAAATGTATCGCTCAGTTGGAAGCCTATTTGATTTCCCAGCGCCATTTTGCAGATTCCTTCGGCAATGCCGCCGAAGCACACCGCCCAGGCGGAGCACGCTTTTTTCTCCCGAAGGAGCGTTTCCACCGTATCCAGGGTTTGCAAAAACACCTCCGGCTCATTCAATGGGTCGGCTGAAAGCAAAACCACTTTATGGCCCGGCTGTTTGAACTCGGGGGATGAGACGTTTTCCGCCCGGCCCGGGGCCACGGCAAAGGAAACCAGTGTGGGCGGCACATTCAAATTTTCAAAGGAGCCGGACATGCTGTCCTTGCCGCCGATGGCGGCAATGCCAAAATTCAGCTGCGCGTCCAGCGTACCCAGCAGCGCGGCCAGGGGCTTGCCCCATTTTTCCGGATTTGTGCCCAAACGCTCAAAATACTCCTGGAATGTTAAATAGGCATACCGGCGGGAAAAGCCCGAGGCGGCCAGCTTCGCAACGCTTTCCGCCACCGCCAGGTACGCGCCTTCGTAAGGGCTTTGCTCCGTAAGATAGGGATTGAAGCCATAGGCCATGCCGGAGCAGGCGGAGGTGTTCCCTTTTTCCAGGGGCAGCTTTGCGGCCATGGCCTGGACAGGGGTCAGCTGGCGATTGCCGCCAAAGGGCATCACGACTGTCCCCGCGCCAATGGTGGAGTCGAACCGCTCCACCAGCCCCTTTTTTCCGCACACATTCAAATCGGACATCATGGCTGCCAATTTATCCGCAAGATTGCCGGTTGGCGCGGCCGTTTGACGGTTTTCCGCCTGCTTTATCCAGGCGGCGGCATGCTTTGGCGCACCGTTGGAATTCAAGAAATCCCGGCTCAAATCCACAATGGTTTTTCCGCGCCAGGCCATGGTGAGGCGCTTTTGTTCCTTAACGCGGGCAACCACGGTGGCCTCGATGTTCTCCTTGCGGGCTTGCGTAAGAAAGGTTTGTACATCCCCAGGAGCGAGCACTACGGCCATGCGCTCCTGACTTTCGGAAATGGCCAGCTCCGTGCCGCTCAATCCCTCGTACTTTTTAGGCACGGCGTCCAGGTCGATATCCAGGCCGTCGGCCAATTCGCCGATGGCCACGGATACGCCGCCGGCCCCAAAGTCGTTGCAGCGTTTGATGAGGCTTGTGACGCTGGGGTTGCGGAACAGGCGCTGAAGCTTTCTCTCCGTGGGCGGGTTGCCTTTTTGCACCTCGGCACCGCAGGTTTCAATGCTGGTCAGCTTGTGGGATTTGGAGGAGCCCGTAGCCCCGCCGCAGCCGTCCCGGCCCGTACGCCCGCCCAGCAGCACAACCGCATCGCCGGGCGCAGGCGTCTCCCGGCGCACGTTTTCCCGGGGGGCGGCGCCCAGTACAGCGCCGATTTCCATCCGCTTGGCCACATAGCCCGGATGGTAAATTTCATCCACAAAGCCGGTAGCCAGGCCGATCTGGTTGCCGTAGGCGCTGTATCCCGCCGCGGCGGTGGTGGTAAGCTTGCGTTGGGGCAGCTTGCCCGGCAACGTTTTTTCCAATGGGATAAGCGGATCGGCGGCGCCGGTTACCCGCATGGCCTGATACACATAGGTGCGGCCGGACAAGGGATCGCGTATGGCACCGCCGATGCAGGTGGCCGCGCCGCCGAAGGGCTCGATCTCAGTGGGATGGTTATGGGTTTCGTTCTTGAACATCAACAGCCAGGGCTCCGGCTTTCCATCCACATCCACATTGATTTTTATGGAGCAGGCGTTGATCTCGTCAGATACATCCAGTTCGGGAAGCCTTCCCTGCTTTTTCAGATACCTTGCGCCGATGGTGGCGATATCCATAAGGGTGATGGGCTTTTCCCTTGTCCCATGCACCGTTTCCCTAAGCTTCAAATAGCGCAGAAAGGCTTTTTCCACCCGCTCCCTTTCAATGTTCACCTCGTCCAGCACCGTAAGGAAGGTGGTATGGCGGCAGTGGTCGGACCAGTAGGTGTCGATCATACGGATTTCGGTAAGGGTTGGGTCGCGGTTTTCCAAAAGAAAGTAGTCCTGGCAAAAGAGCAGGTCGTCCGTATCCATGGCCAGGCCATATTTGCGCACAAACTCACCGGCGGCATCCCTGTCCAGCCTGCGGAAGCCATGCAAAACCTCCGTCTCCTCAGGCTCCGGGTAATCCATATGCAGCGTTTCCCGAAGGTCCAGGGACGCTTCCCGGCTTTCCACGGGATTGATAACGTATTTTTTGATTCGCTGGACTTCTTCATCGGAAGGGCTTCCGCCAAGAAGATAAACCCTGGCGGTGCGCACAAGGGGCCTATCCCCCTGGGATACCAGCTGAATGCACTCGGCGCAGGAATCGGCACGCTGGTCGAACTGGCCGGGCAGGAATTCAACGGCAAACACCGCTTCCCCTGCCAGGGGCAATTCGGAAAAGGCACAGTCCAGCTGCGGCTCGAAAAAAACGATGGGCTTGCAGGTTTCAAAAAGCGCTTCGTCGATGCCCTCCA
>JAEWNM010000067.1 GCA_023392755.1 Bacillota bacterium | reverse complement strand
CCCGCACGCTGAGGTACTACGATGAAATCGGGCTCCTGCAGCCAATGAAGGTGACATCGTCGGGTTACCGCGTGTACGGGGAAAAGGAAGTGGACGCACTTGCGCAGATTCTGTATTACCGGGAGCTGGATTTTAATCTCACGGACATCAAGGCCATTATCACTGCGCCGTCCTTTGACCGGTTGACGGCGCTGAACGGTCATCTTGCAAAGCTTCACAGCCGGCGGGACAGAATAGACCGCCTGATTCAGAGCGTGGAGAAAACCATCCTGAGCGAGAAAGGAAAAATTGCCATGAGTGACAAAGAAAAATTCGAGGCCTTCAAAAAGGACCTGGTCCGGGAGAACGAGGAAAAGTACGGCGCGGAAGTCAGGCAAAAGTACGGTGACAGGCAGGCGGATGAAAGCAACGCCAAAATGATGAGCCTGACCCGGGAGCAATACGATCAAATGCAGGCGCTGGCCGCAGAAATCCAAAGCGGGCTGGAGCAGGCCGTTATGCAAAAGGCGGACCCGGCCGGTGCTGCGGGACAGCGTTTGGCGCAGATGCACAAGGAATGGCTTGCCTTTACCTGGAAGCAATATTCCAAGGAAGCCCATCTTGGCCTTGCGCAGATGTATGTGGATGACGAGCGTTTTACCGCCTACTACGATAACCGGGTAAAGGGGTGCGCGGCATTTCTGCGGGATGCGGTGGCGGCCTGTTTAGAAAAATAGGACCGCGCCCAATGCCCGCTCCCGTCAGCAACGGCTGCTGATAAAACGAGGCTGCCATGCCGGATAATTGTCTTGCCGGCATGGCAGCCTTTTGCCTGTTGTATGATGCCAGGTTTATTTGGACAGTGCCAAAGCGGCGGCATTTGCGCCGGCTTCCAGGCCATAGGTCATGGCCAGGGAGATGGAGGAGCCGGAAGCAGGATACTGCTGGTAATAGAAGCTGCCGTTGGCTACCTCGCCGGCCGCATACAGGCCGGGGATGGCGGTGCCGTCAGCCTTGAGCACTTCCGCTTTCAAGTTGGTTTTCAGGCCGCCCATGGAACCAATGGTGGCGGGCTTAACCACAACGGCATAATAAGGAGCTGTTGCCAGGCTGCCCTTGGCAAAGGATTCCGCAAGCTTTTGGGCATCCGCGCCGCAGGCGGCCGCCAGTTCTTCAATCGTATCAGCCGTGAAGCCAAAACCGGCCGCGATGGCGGGGGTGGCACTGGCTGCGCCGTTTGTGTCGTACAGGCCAAAGAAGGTGTCCGCACCGGAAGCCTTCAGGTTTGCATAGGTGATGGGATAATCGGCGGCCAGGCTGATAAACGTGCCGTCCCCGGCGGCATAGACGGGGGCGCCCATGGCGGCGCCGCTCATGCCGGAAGCCGGCAGGCTGCCATCCACGATCACAAAGCCGATGGCGCTGTTGTTGAACAGGGTATCCGCGCCGGCGGCAAGGCCCATGTTCAGGCCGTCACCCACATTGCCCTTGGAGGACAGGGGGAAATCTCCGGCGGCGATGGGGGCGTACTGGGCTTTCATTTCCTCGCTGGCATCAAAGCCGCCGGTGGCCAGTACAACGGCGTCGGCCTCAAAGGAATAATCAGCCGTTTTCCCTTCCGCCTTTAAGCCCTTGACATTGCCGGCCTCATCAATAATCAGCTCGGTGGCCCTGGTGTTCAGATAAAGCGTGACGCCCAGTTCCTCCGCCTTGGCCGCCAAGGGGCCGATAAGGCTTTGGCCTGTGATGTTCATGGCAAAGTTGGCCCTGGCTTCCGGCGCAGTGCCGGAGGGCGCGGTGAACATCCACTGCACGCCGGATTCATTCAGCCATGCGATGGTATCCAGTGATTTTTCGGCATAGTAGGTCAATTGTTCTTCATCCGCATGGCCTTCCGCCCGCGTCATGTAATAGTCCACCATGGTGGGGACATCCTCTTTGTTCAGGGCGGCATAGACAATGCCGGCGGAGGTCACGGCGGAACCGCCTACCACGCCTTGCTTTTCCAGCAGCACGACTTCCGCCCCCGCCTGCCTGGCGGAAATGGCCGCGGCATAGCCCGCCGCGCCGGCACCGACGACCACCACCTGGGTGGATACCGTTTCTTCCTTCTTTTCCTTGACGGCGGGAGCCGTCAGCATGGCGGAGGGTGCGTTGGCGCTCTTCAACGCGTCCGCCACAGCATTGCGGAAGGCCGCGCTGGTGAGGGTGGCGCCGGAAACGCTGTCCACCATGGCGGTATTGCCGGCGATCATATCCGCCTTCATGATTTCCATGGCCCTCCCGCCAAGGTCCGCCGTTTCGGCGTTTTCACCCACCTGAATGTCCTGGATAGCCGTGTCGGACACGGTAACCGTCACGTCAAAGGGGCCATAAAAGCCGGCCGCCTTTGCCGTATAAGTCCCTTTCACCAGGGCGCCTTCTTCCTTCACCTCGCCCATGGCCTGGGCAACGCAGGATTCGGCGGCCTCCAAAATAGCCTTGCTGGTGATGGTGGCGCCGGCAACGGCGTCCACCTGAGCCGACTGAGCCGATAAAATAAGTTCCGGCATCTGCTCCACAGCCTTGCTGCCAATGCCTTCCGTCTCCTTTGCGCCCTCCGCTTTCACGCCGGTAATGCCGGAAGCGTCAAACGCCATGGTCACCGTTACATCCCCGCCGAACCCCTGGGCGGTGGCGGTATACTCACCTGCCGTGTAGGTTTGCGCCGCAGCCAGGCCAAGCATGCTGAACATCAGCACTGCCGATAAAATGACCGCCGCCGCCTTTTTCCTGCCGTTCATGAACATTCTCTCCAATCATTAATGGACTCTGAATACCGTTATTTATAATAACATATAAATACACAAACGAAAAGAAGTTTGATAAATTTTTATTAATATATCCGTCTGTTCATATCGCCGCTGAACCCGATATGGCAAAAAACGTGCTATGATGCACCGGGGTTTTAAATGGTCACAGCCACGCCCTCAGCCCCGGCTATAGCCGCACCAGCGCGGAAATGGCGCCGGCTTCCGCTCCGGACGCTACCTCAAAGAAAAACCGCCTGGCCCAGGGCTCCCGGGGGCACAGGGCGATACCGTTCATCATGGTGATGCCGCTCCCATCGCACCTGCCGCATTTGATGCACTCAAATTTTTCGATGCTGCGAAGGAGAACGGGGTCCAAGTCCTTTTTGGCCTGCGCCATGCCGGCAAGCTGCTGTAAGGATGCGGACATCTCAAAGAAAACAATGTCCGTGTGAAGTGTAAATATGCATTGCCCAACGCCCTTGCGCGCAAAATGGATAATCCATTGCGGTGTGCAGTAGGACCAGAATTTGCAGCTTGCTTTCATCCCCCGTTCGTTTATAAGCACAGATACAAGCTCCTGCCACAGGGCTGCCTTAGGTCCAAGGGCGCGCAGTATATCCGGCCGCAAAGGATCAATGTCTTCTTTTCTCGTTTTGCCTCCAAGAAAAACGGTGGCGTAATCAGCCATGGCGAAAAGATCGAACGCCATGGCGTAATCCCTTTTGCTGTCCATAACCGGGATGCGCCCGCAAAAACAGGCAAGCGCCGGAAAAAAGGAGGAACAGCTTTCGCAGTACATGCAAACCGTGTCGCAGGTTTGATATGTATCCGACGGGCGGCCGTTTTTGGAGTATTCAAAATAAAAGCCGTAGTTCATCAGCGCCTGCAGATAAAACGCCGCAGGCATTTTGAAATGCTTGCGTATCAGCGCCTTGTCCAGCCGCAGAAAGGATATTTCACCCTCCCGCTCAAGCGTTCCATGGGCTCCTGCCAGCTGAAGGAACAATACGGTCCGGGTAAGGCGGTGGTAGCTGTCCAGATCATCCTCCACGCGGTAAACAGCGGTGTCCGCAAACATATCCAGCAACAGCTGCCGCAAATAGCGCAGCCCCGCCACAATCTCCTCCCCGTCCGCGCCGCCGGCTGCGTCCGGCGTCATTTCCTGCGGAAAATCGCGTACGCTGCGGCGCAAAAAATCGGCGCGCTTCAAAGGGTGAGTTTTTCATCAGCATGGCAATGCTCCCTTTGCGTTTCGTATTCGGGATAATCATGGAAGCGTTCGATTGTTCATTATACCAAACAATGCGCCGTGCAAAAAGAGGCTGGCGCGGCGGGAGAAGTGTCCGCCGCGCCGGCCTTTTTGTGACCGGGAAAGCCATCCGTTTGTATCTACCGCCCGCAGAACTGAAGGCAGATGTCCGTAAGTTCCTTCACCGTGGCGGCCTGCCTGTCCGCCTCCCGCCATTCCTCAGGCGAACCGAAACCGTAGCATGCGGCCACGGTATACAGTCCGTTTTCCTTTCCTGCCAGAAAGTCCGACAGCCTGTCGCCTGCCACAATGGCGCGGCAGGGACGATACTCCTCCAGAAAAGCACCTATCAATTGGCCTTTCGTGCGGGTAACCTCCCCGCCCTTTGCTTTGAGGAAATACCTTCCGATGCCTAAGTTGGCAAGCGACCTGTCCACATATTCCTGCCTGCCGTTGCTGGCGATGCACAGATTGGCGCAAGCGCTTAAGGTATTCAGCATTTCTGGAACGCCGGGGTAAATCTGCTGGCAGGATTCCATCAGTGCCATTTGATATTCGCCCCGTATCCTTAAAAACTCCGCTAAAAGCTCCTTGGGCAGCTTAAGCAGCTCAGCCGCCTGTTCATGGGAGGGGCCGTTGCACGCCTCAAGCGCAGCTTGAGGCGGAACCGGCAGGTTCATGGCCCTGAATGTTTCGCGGAGCTCCGATACGCAAAGGCGCATACTATCCACAAGCGTACCGTCAAAGTCGAAAATGATCATGGGCAGCCCGCAGGGGATGTAAGGGCCGGGAGCCGCCATGAAGAAAGGTCTGCATCCTTGCACCTTACTGCTCCTATCTTTTGCAGATCGTGCTTGTGCCCATATAAGGAACAAGCACGTCGGGGACGGTCACTGTCCCATCCTCATTTTGATAGTTTTCCAAAATAGCGGCCACGGTACGGCCCACGGCCACGCCGCTGCCGTTCAAAGTATGGGCCCATTGCGGCTTGTCTTTGGGCGTTTCCCTGTAGCGTATGTTTGCCCTGCGCGCCTGAAACTCCTCGCAGTTGGAGCAGCTGGATATTTCCACATACCGGTTATAGCTGGGCATCCACACCTCGATATCGTACGTCTTGGCGGCCGAGAAGCCCATATCCCCGGTGCACAGGCAAATGACGCGATAGGGCAGGCCCAGCAGCTGCAGCACCTTTTCCGCCTCCAGCGTCATGCTCTCCAGCTCTTCATAGCTCTGCTCCGGCTTTGTGATCTTCACCAGCTCCACCTTGTTGAACTGGTGCTGGCGTATAAGGCCCCTGGTATCCCGCCCGGCACTGCCGGCCTCGGCCCGAAAGCAGGTCGAGTAGGCGCAATGGCGGATGGGCAGCTGGCTTCCGTCCAGTATCATTTCCCGGTACATGTTGGTAACCGGCACCTCGGCGGTAGGGATCAGGAAGGTGTCCTGGTCCACCTTGTAGGCGTCCTCCTCAAACTTGGGCAGCTGGCCGGTGCCGGTCATGCTGGCGCGTGTGACCATATAGGGGGGATACACCTCGTCATACCCCGCCTCCGCATGGGTGTTCAAAAAAAAGTTGATGATGGCCCTCTCCAGCCGTGCGCCCAGGCCCCTGTAAAAGGTGAACCTGGCCCCGGATACCTTGGCGGCCGTGTCAAAATCCAGTATGCCAAGGTCGGTGCCAATATCCCAGTGGGGCTTGGGCTCCCAGGGGAAAACCCGGGGCGTACCAAAGCGGCGCTGCTCTACGTTTTCTTTTTCATCCCGTCCCACAGGCACGCTTTCGTTGGGAATATTGGGCACGGTAAGCAAAAACTGCTCCATCGTATCATCCAGCACTCGGATTTTTTCATCCAGCGCAGCGATTCCCTCGCCCACCTGCTTCATTTCCTCCATGATGGGCTGAGCATCGCCACCGGCGCGCTTGATCGTGGCAATCTCCTTGCTGGCCTCATTCCGGCGGTTTTTCAGGCTCTCGGAGCGCGCCATCAAAGCCCTGCGGTTTTCGTCCGCCTGCAAAAAGCTGTCTAGGGGAATGTTCTTGCCCCGCGCGGTAAGAGCGTCGGTTAAAATGTGCGGGTTTTGCCTGATTTTTCGAAGATCCAGCATTTTGTTTCCCTCCCTGCGGCCTGGCCGCGTCACGTGTGCCGGATGTACGGGGGTATTCCGGCCGTATAAAAAAGCCCGCCCATTTCCGGTGTTGCCACCGAAAGGGACGGACGAATCCGCGTTGCCACCCCGATTGGATGCGGTTCACCGCATCCCACTCGCCGCGCTGTATGGGGCGCGCCCCGCGGCCGTTCGCCGCCGGCTCCCGGATGGACAGCCTGTCTCTGTGCCGCCTTGCACCGCCCGGCGGCTCTCTGCAATCAGACAAACAGGCATGGTCCGTTCATAGCCGATTTGGATTGGCCTTATTATAGGCAATCAGCTGCGTTTTTGCAAGAAGAATTTTGCAGGCGCAATATCCGTGCAAATTCACGAAGAACATGATTCCTTCGATTTGTTCACAAAGAACTTATCCAGCAAATCTCTGTCCAGGAAAGGCAGTAGCGGCACAATTTTTGCAAAGCCATGCTTTTGCGCGCAGCGGGCCGCCTCCTCCGCCAGCTTTTCCTTCCCCAGAAACGGGGCCAGCGGCAAAAGGTCCATAATGCCGCCTTCCTGCAAAATGCAATCCGCCAGACGGTCGATACTTTCCCGGCTTAAAAATGGAGCAGCCATAATAATTTTTTTGATATCCGGGCTTTCGGCAAACACCTGCCGCACGCATTCATCCACGGCGGCCTGGCTGATAAACGGCAGAAGCCCCATGAGGGATTCAATGGACCCCTCCCGCTTTGCCGCATCCAGTGCCAGTTTATCTAGCACGCCTTCGCTCAAAAACGGCGCGGCCATAATGAGTTCCTTCAGCGTGATATCGGCCTGCACGCTTTCCCAAAGCTTTTCCGCCTGCCTGGGCTTTACCAAAGGAGCCATCTCAAGAAATTCCTCCGCCGTCAGCTTTTCAGGAATCGGCTCCTCCCTGATAAGCTTTTCCACCATCCGTGCGCCTTTTCGACTTCCCAGCAATTCGTCGATGGTCACGCAGAATATCTCCGCCAGCTCACCAAGCTTGGAGATGTCCGGCATCGTTTGCCCACGCTCCCAGTTGCTGACCGCCTGAAAGCTTATGTTCAGCTTATCCGCCAGTTCCATCTGCGTCATGTTCTGCGCCTTGCGCAGCGTGGATATGTTTTTACCTACCTTTTGCATGTCAAACATGACCCCGCTCTCCTTCCATCACCTTATACCGCTGTTGTGCAGCCAGAAGGCCAGAGCCTCCCGCATATCCAGTGCTGCCAGGCCCAGCTTGTCCAAACAACCGCGTTGCCTGAAGAGTTTTTCATTCTTCATACGCAGCATTTGCAGCTTGCCCCCCGAAAAGAAAATAAACCGGCCCATGCATTCACCCTCCCCTTTGGGGGAAAGCCGTGCCTTCCCCTCCCTGAACAGCATAAGGGAAGCGCGGTCAATGGGCCAGCAAGCAATAGTTGAATCTCCGACTCAAGCGCCGGTTGAGCCTGGTCTGTTTCTTTTATCCATTTGCCGGCGCAGGAACAAAAGCAGAAGGCTGACAATGTAGAAGGCCGCCGCGCACATAACAATGGCCGCCCCGGCGGAGGTATTCCAATAGAATGCCAGCGTAAGCCCCAGTATGCCGCTGAGCATGGCGATCAATACGCTCAAAAGCGCATGGCTCCTGGCGCTGCGGGCCAGGTTACGCCCGGCGGCGGCGGGGAGGATCAGCAGCGCATTGATCAGCAAAACCCCCACCCAGCGGATGGAGAGCATAACGGCAACGGCCACCAGTATCACAAACCCATATTCCACAAGGCGGGTATGCATGCCCCGGCTTCTGGCCAGGGAAGGATTGATGCTGGTAAGCAAAAGCTGATTGTAGATAAGCACCCACACCCCAACGCCGATCACAAGCGCCAGCAAGAGCCAGTTAAGGTCCCGGGGGGTCACGGCCAGCACATCGCCTATGAGCAGAGAGGAATATTTGGCAAAACCACCGCCCCGGGAAAGGATCACCAGGCCCAGTGCGATGCTGGTGCTGGAGAACACGCTGATGATGGTATCCACAGAGGAGGTCCCCGTCTGCTTGATGCGGCTGATGAGCAGGGCCCAGATGACCCCAAACACCAACATGGCAACCAAATCACTGTTTAACCCCAGCAAAATGCCAAGGCCGATACCGGTAAGCGCGCTGTGGCCCAGCGCATCGGAAAAGAAGGCCATGCGCTGGTTCACCGCCATGGTACCCATCAGCCCCAGCAGTGGCGTCAACAGCAAAATAGCCAGCAGCGCGTTTTTCATGAACTGGAAGGACAGAAATTCAAAAGGAAGCAATGCATCCATCACATCATAGACCGCGCTCATAAGGTCACCTCCGCGTCCAGTTGTGCCTTGGTGCGGGGCGTTTGAAACGCCTCTGCAAACTCGGGGGAGGAGAAAACCTCTTGGGGGCTGCCCGCGCAAAGCACCTGCCTGTCCAGCAGCACCACATAATCGGCATATTGCTCCACCAGCGCAAGATCATGGCTCACCAGCAAAATGGCCATGTGGTGAAGGGCGCGAAGCTCCAGGACCGTATTCAGAAAAAGCGCCAGGCCGTTTTGATCCACACCGGACACCGGCTCGTCCAATACCAAAAGATCGGGTGCGGGCGTTAATGCCAATGCCAGCAAAACCCTTTGCAGCTCTCCGCCGGACAGCTTTCCCAGCGGCGATAAAAGCAGCTCCTCCGCCTTCACCGCCTCCAGCGACTTTATCACCAGATCCCTTGTCTTTTTTGATATGCCAAGCCACACCGGCCGGCGGGTGAATGCGCAGGCCAGAAAATCCGCAACGGTGGCGGGCATCTCCTTGTCAAAATCCAGGTGCTGGGGCACATAGCCCGTGCGCAGGTGCGGTATGTCCCTGCCCTGGTGATCCTCATGGCGGATGCGGCCCGTAAAGGGAATCTCCCGCATCAGCGCCTTTAGCAGCGTCGTCTTCCCGGCTCCGTTTTGGCCGATGAGCGCCGTCAGTTGCCCACAGTGGATATGCATCGTCACCTGGGACAAAATCGCCTGCCTGTCCCTGACGACGCCCACGTTTTCCAGCGCGATATGGCAAAGACCGCAGCTTTGTTTATGCCGTTCCATGGTGTCTCCTTTTTATGTGCCGCGTAATGCCCCCGCAGGTTTTACCTGGAATAGATGCCGGTTTTGATTTCATTGATGTAGGATTCCCTGTGGGGCAGGCCCGGATCGCTTTGGGCGTCCCGGACGGCGGCCTCCACGTCATAGGGTACGGACACCAGGGTGATATCAAAGGGTGCGGGCGTCTTTCCCGGCTTTCCCTGCAAAATGGCATAACAGGCGCGGTTAACGCCAAGACCGTTTCCCACGCTGCCCGTATTGAAAAGGAAACCCTTGTTCACCGTGCGGTGAAATGCCCGGTGGCAGTCGGAATACCCCACTGCCTGAAACGTATCCCCGTCCTTTTCAAACAGCTCCTCCAGCCTTTCCCTCTCCGCCTGGGCAAACAGCAACTCCTCCATCACAGGCCTGCCGTGGAACAGGCGGATATGAAGCCCGCTCATATAAAAGTGGTGTTCCAGCGGCAGGCTTTGCAGCTTTTCCATCCGCTCCCTGCCAAGCATATCCCAATAATATCCGTCGGCGGCAAAATGCTTCTGGGATATGCCGATGTCCCAATTCCCGGCCAGTATCACCTGGCAGCGGGAAAATGCCCAGTCCATGGTAGCGGCGGAGGAAGGCCCTTTGCCCACCATATCCCCCAGGCAGTAGACGGTTTGTATCTTCCGGGCTTTCAAATCCCTATCCACCGCCAGGGTGGCGGGCAGGTTGCCGTGCAGATCGGCCACAAGGGCTAGGCGCATGTGTCCCTCCTGATCCAATTTCCATACAGTATACCATGTTTTTTGCGCGGCGCATACGCGGCGGCGGAAGGTTGTGGTTTTTTCGGCCGCATGGTATACTTTTTTATATGATCTCCATGGAGGGCTTTTCATGATCCGGCAAGGCTTCGCGCTGTTTGATATGGATGGAACCGTAACAAAGGGCGACTCCATCCTGCCCATGATACGGTACGCCGCCAAAACAAGGCTCGCAAAAAAATCACAGCTGCCTTGCATCGCGCTGGCTTTTTTGGGCTATTCGCTTGGGCTGCTCAGCGATACCAGGGCCAAGGAAATGGCCATCTCCTTTTTAAAGGGAAAGACGGCGGCGCAAATTCACGATTTTGCGGAAGCCTTTTGCCGGGATGTGCTGATACGCCGCGTTCTTCCCGGGGCCAGGGCGGAAATCAAGGCCTGCCGGGAGGCGGGATTGCGGGTTTTGCTGGTAACGGCCTCCCCCGATTTTTATTTGCAGCCCCTCATGCGGGAGCTTCATCTGGACGGCATCATCGGCACCAGGGCCGACGTTTCACCGGAAGGTGTCTATACCGGCCGCATCGCGGGGCTCAACTGCCGCAGCATGGAAAAGCCGCTGCGCATTGCGGAGTACCTGGCCGCGGGCGGCTATGAGCTGGATACGGAAAACTCCCGCGCCTACGGCGATTCCGGCCACGACTGGCCCATGATGTCGCTTGTCAAGCATCCCGTGGCCGTAAATGCCAAAAAAACATTGCTCCGCCGCTGCGGCGATTGCCGGCAGACGGTGTGGAAGTAAAATACTTTATACTTGTGAAATGATTAACTTTCCCATCCTTTGGGAAAACATTGACATAACTGGCATTTTGCCGCTATACTGGTCATAGAAAAACAGGAAAAGAACATTTGCACTGGAACGGCGCATCCGGTTCCGCTGATTTTGTGTTCCCGTTAAGGGGGGAAAGGAAGGCTGCCTATGGAAAGCAACCAATCCCGTCCGCTTTTGCTCCTGGACAATTCAAGCATGACCAACGTGCTGGGAGAGGGCGAATTTTCCTGCCGCAACATGACTTTCGACGAAACCAGGGCCATACTGGAAATGTTTGAGGAAAACGAGGTCCGCAAGGGCTTCATCAACACCCACATCGAGCACATCATATTCGGCTACCTGGGCATCGCGCAGCGCAACTACCACTTTTTGGAAGTGCACCATATGGCTGTGGGGCAGGAAGCGCTGGTGTTCAAGCTGTATGTAACTCCCTCTGAAACGCAGCCCATCATCCGGTCGGATGACGGCGTTGAGGCGAAAAAAATCCAAAACGTGTACGTCTACTGCCAGTATATAACCAGGGTAAAATAAACGGATGCGCAAAAAATCCAGCCGGCGGCTGGATTTTTTGCTTGCCCCATCCTTTGTTACCGGGGCCAGCTTTCCGCCAAAAAGGCCATCCGCCCCTCGAAGAATGCACGGATGTATTCAATATTCTCAGGATAATTCTTACCCGTTTCCACTTCCCAAAACGGGCTGTTGAAAATGGGCCAGCGAATAAAGTTCATGGCTGCTGACGCTTCAATTTCGGCGGCGTATTCGGAAAGGGCGCGAAGGTCGCCCCCGCCGGATGGTTCATTGCCCAGCAGCACATTCAGGGCGGGCACAAACGACTCGTGATAGATATCTATGGCTGCCTGCTTGAAATCGGGCTGCCTGTACAGGGCCGGGAACCAATAGTGCTTCGCCCCGGAATCGCTGTTGGTAACAAAATACTTGGGGTTTTTTACCCGCTGGTTCCGGGGAATGGCATAATTGCCGATGGCGATATCATAATCCCACACCGGGCCCGCGAAAGCCAGGACGCTGTCCTTGTCCGAGGGCTTGTAATAATACAGGCTGCTTCGGTTGGCGTCGAAATTTTTCACAATCTCTTCCACAAGGTATTTTTTGACCAGGGAGTCCATATCCACAAATTCGGAATAATGCTTGCCGGTTTTGGAGTCTTTGCCGTCCTTGGCAAAAACGGCGTTTTCAAAGCCCTGCATGAAAGTGCTGATGTATTCCATTTGTGCTTTGCTGGCGGCCTTGGGTTCCTTGATGACAACAGGCTGGCCCTTTGATGTGATGAAGCCGCTGGGCTCGTCCTTGTACCGGGCCTTGTAATCCAGCTCCATCAGGTACCCGCCGGTGATATCCTCTGGGTCATTGGGTATTTGATACCCCTTGTTCTTGCCCTTTTCATCAGGCTTGCCATATTTGGGATAGGTATCAAGGGCGGCATCGTTCACCTTTTCCGTGCTTTTTTCCAAATCGGTGATATCAATGCGCGCATTGCCGATTTCCACCTTTTCACACAAAAGGTAGGAGCCGCAGTAATCGTTGTTCACATACAGGTCCACCGCCTGGGAGCGGGAGGAGTAAGAAAGGCCCACCGCATCGGCAAGATCAAATACAATCTTGTTGCGCAGCAGGGAATTGTCAAAGTGGTTGGCCAGCAGAATCCATGTTTTCGCCTCTCCAAGGCCGCATAAATCGGCGGCTTTGTCCAGCTTGATCTGATACGGCTTTTTCGACAGCGTGAAGGTATAGTTGCCACGGCCCTTGATTTGGGAAAGCTCTCCGTCGTACAAAAGTGATCCGGCTGCATCCAGCATGGCCATGCGGCCCTTTTCTTCATTGTCCTTGCTTTTGTGAATGCTTTCAACACTGCCGGAGGCAGTGCTCAGGAACATGGCCGGAATATTGGCGGACTGCATCACCTTCAGGGTATACGCGTCATTGCCGGAGGCAAGCCTGATCTTCTCGCCCGGCACCAAAAAATCCACCGCATCGCCGCTGTTCACCTTTTGCTTTCCGGCGGCAAGTGTATCAGGGCCGCTGAACCACAGCCTAAGGCCGGCGGGATCGACGCCTGCGGGCAGGAAAAGGATATGCGCCTTTTCCTTGCTGCTGTACCAGCAGCGGATGGCGTCAAGCGGCATTTTCGCAGAATCGGCCTGCTCCGCCTGAGAATCCATGGAAGCTGTAACCCATAGATCGTCCACCTTCGCCGCCAGCGCACCGATGGGCAGGCAAAGAAGAAGCATGACGAGCAGCCCCCATCTTTTCAGGTTCATACACATATTTGGCATGGTCAACCTCCCAATTCCACTCATACAAGTCATCTTTTGCGTTGATACTTCCGTGATGGCTGCCCGGGCCGCTTAGGCCGCACGCGCAATCCCCATTGTCTATTTCGGCGATACCCAGCTTTTGTTCAGAAATTCCATGCGCCGGCTCAAAAATTCTTTCAGGTAAGCAATATTCTCCCCGTAATCCTTGCCCGTCTTTACAGGCCTTGTGGAAGCGTTGAACACCTGCCAGCGGGCAAAATTCATGGCTGCGGAGGCCTCAGTTTCAGCCGCGTAATCGTCAATGGAGCGCACGGTACCCGATGGGTCCATTTCCAGGCCCAGCAGTGCCTTGATGGCCGGCACGAAGGATTCCCGGTATGTTTTTACAACCGCTTCATAAAACTCTGGCTTTGCGTAAAGCTCGGGAAACCAGTAAAAGGTCATGCCCCTGTCCTTGTTGGCGGAAAAGCCGTCCGGCAGCTTCAGGGCCTTCGCCCTTTCATTTTCATAGTTTCCAAAGGCAATATCATAATCCCACACCGGACCCGCAAAAAAACGCGTGCCCGCGTCGCCTGCAGGCTTGTACAGAAAGAAGCTTGTCCTGTTGGCGTCCAGATTCTTGGATATTTCCTCCAGAATGTATTTTCGCACCAGGGAATCCATATCCGCAAGCTCCGTATAGTGCTTTCCGCCGGCGGGGTCAACGCCGTCCTCGGAAAAAATGGCGTTTTCAAAAGCCTGTATAACGGAAGCGATATAATCCGCCTGGGCTTTGGATGCGTATTCCGGTTCCTTGATAACGACGGGAAGGCCTTTCCTGGTTTTGAAGCCGCTGGCCTCCGGCGGGTAGCGATGGGGCTTTTCCAGCTCCAGCAAATAGCCCCCGGTGATATCCGCCGGATTGTTGGGAATTTGAAAGCCCTTGCTTTGGCCGCTTATCTGCCGCTCAACGCCATAGGCCGGATATTCGTTAAGCGGCTTTTCATTGACATCCTCCGTGGCTTCTTCAAGGTCTTCAATGTTAACCCGGGCGCT
Source organism: Bacillota bacterium (assembly GCA_023392755.1). GTDB lineage: Bacteria > Bacillota > Clostridia > Christensenellales > Aristaeellaceae > JAEWAH01. Next base: position 18,354 of record JAEWNM010000067.1, on the reverse strand, counting down.
TCCGATCTCCACCTTCTCGCACAGCAGGTACGAACCGCGGTAATCGCCGTTTAAATAAACGTCCACCGCCTGGGATTTTGACGTGTAGGCAAGCCCCGCGGCTTGGGCCAGTGCAAAGGCGATTTTGTTGCGCAGCAGGGAATTGTCCTCATAATTGGCCAGAAGAATCCAGGTCTTGGCCTTCCCCATGCCGTACAGGTCGACAGACTCATTGAGCTTGATCTGGTAAGGCTTTTTGGGATAGGCGAAGGTGGAATTCCCCCTGCCCTTGACATGCTCCAAAAGCCCGTCATACGCAAGGCTCCCGTCAGCATTGATAAGGACCATGCTTCCCTTTTCCCTGTAGTCCTTGTCCCCGTGTATTTTTCGTGCGCTGCCCGACTCCGTGGCAATAAACATGGCCGGTACCTTTGAAGACTGCATCACCGCCAGCGTATACCGCTCAGAACCGGAGCCAAGTATCATTTCCGTGCCCGGAGAAAGGAAATCCGCCGGATCTCCGCTGCGAATGGTCTTCTCTCCCGCCTCAATGCTGTCCGTTGACGTCTTGAACCATATCCTCATCCTGGATAGCTCCGCACCCGCCGGCAAAAACAGATAGCATTTGCGCGTCCTTTCGCTGTACCACCAATGGATGGCGTCATCCGGCGTGTTTTCCGTTCCGCCGGCCGCCTGTTCCGTACCATAAACCGCTCCCGTAACCCATAGATCGGTAATCTTTGCCGCCTGCGCACCCAAAGGAAACAAAAGCACCAAAACGGCGGCCACCAGTATTTTTGCGAGCAAATTAAAGCGCTGTGACATCTCCTTCAATGTATCCTCCTAGCTTTCGGAAGGAATGCCACCTATTCCCGTCCCGTTGAAATATCATACCATGCCGTGTATACGGTCTCAAGGTACAGGGCGCGAAATTTACATATGAAAATTTATCGCAAATTTTCAGGCAATGCGCGCACCGCTTTTCCCCCTTTACAAAACAGAAGGTTGTGATATACTGAAAGCCAGATTTTCGGCAATGATGGGGAACGCCGTCCCTGCGCGGAAAGAGAGCCGTCCGGTGGGTGTAAGGGCGGATGCAAGGGGAGGGCCGCTCGCTCCTGAGCCTCCTTACGGCGGGCAGCGCCCGATATAGCGCGTGAAGTGGCCGGGCCGTAATTTCGCCCGGCAAGCAAAGTGGTACCGCGGAACGATGCGTTTCGTCTTTGTAAGGAAAGGCGGAACGCTTTTTTATGCGGATGAAGGAGGAGCAATCGTATGTACCAGGCGCCCTATGAACCGGCCCGCATCGAAAAAAAGTGGCAGGCAAAATGGGAAGAGCAAAAGGCTTTTTGCGCGGAAGATAACCACGATAAGCCCAAGTATTATTGTCTTATCGAATTCCCTTATCCCTCGGGTGCCGGGCTTCATGTAGGCCATCCACGCTCCAACACCGCGCTGGATATCATTGCCCGCAAGCGTCGCATGGAAGGGTATAACGTGCTGTACCCCATCGGCTGGGACGCCTTCGGCCTGCCCACGGAGAACTATGCCATTAAAAACAAGGTGCATCCACGGGCGGTCACAAATGACAATATCAACCACTTCCGGGCGCAGCTCAAGCGCCTGGGCTTCTCCTTTGACTACAGCCGGGAGGTGAACACCACAGACCCGAACTACTACAAGTGGACGCAGTGGATTTTTTTGCAGCTGTATAAGCATGGCCTGGCCTACAAGGCGGAGATGCCCATCAACTGGTGCGTAAGCTGCAAGTGCGGCCTGGCCAATGAGGAAGTGGTGGACGGCGTCTGCGAGCGCTGCGGCAGCGAAGTGGTGCGCAAGGTCAAAAAGCAGTGGATGCTGGCCATCACCAAGTACGCGCAAAAGCTGCTGGATGGCCTTGATGGAGTGGACTTCATTGAAAAGGTCAAGATGCAGCAGCGCAACTGGATTGGCCGCTCCGAAGGCGCGGAGGTCGATTTTGGCATAGCCGGGCGCGCTGAAAAAATCAGGGTCTATACCACGCGCCCGGATACGGTCTTCGGGGCGACCTATATGGTGCTGTCGCCGGAGCATCCCTTGCTGGAAACCTGGAAGGATGCCATTACAAATTACGACGCGCTGATGGAATACAAGGCCCAGGCGGCCAAGAAATCTGATTTTGAGCGCACGGAAGTGGCCAAGGAAAAGACGGGCGTTCAAATCCAGGGCCTTTGGGCCGTCAATCCCGCCACAGGCAGGGAAATACCCATCTGGATTGCCGATTATGTGCTCATCACCTACGGTACCGGGGCCATTATGGCCGTGCCCGCCCACGACGCAAGGGACTGGGAATTTGCCAAAAAGTTCGATCTGCCCATTGTGGAGGTGGTCGCAGGCGGCAACGTGCAGGATGCAGCCTTTGATGATATCCAGGATGGGGTAATGGTCAATAGCGGCTTCCTGAACGGCCTCAAGGTGGCGGACGCCAAAAAGGCCATCATTAGTCACTTCGAAGAGAAGGGCCTTGGCCAGCGCAAGGTCAATTTCAAGCTCCGGGACTGGGTATTCAGCCGCCAGCGGTACTGGGGCGAGCCCATACCCGTGGTGCACTGCACGCAATGCGGCACTGTGCCCGTGCCGGAACATGACCTGCCGGTGCTCTTGCCGGATGTAAAGAATTACGAGCCCACCGACAGCGGTGAAAGCCCTCTGGCGGCTATGACCGACTGGGTGAACACCGCCTGCCCGCACTGCGGCGGCCCCGCCCGCCGCGAGACGGACACCATGCCCCAGTGGGCCGGCTCCAGCTGGTATTTCCTGCGCTATACCGACCCTGACAACGGCAAGGAAATGGCAGGCCTTGACGAAATGAAGTACTGGCTGCCCATCGACTGGTACAACGGCGGCATGGAGCATACAACGCTGCATCTGCTCTACAGCCGTTTCTGGCATTTATTCCTGCACGACATCGGCGTGGTGCCTTCCCCCGAACCCTATCAAAAGCGCACCAGCCATGGCATGATCCTGGGCTCCAACGGGGAAAAAATGTCCAAGTCACGGGGCAATGTCATCAACCCCGATGAAATTGTAGATGAATTGGGGGCCGACGCCTTCCGGCTGTACGAAATGTTTATGGGTGCCTTTGATCAGGCCATCCCATGGTCCACCAACGGGGCCCGCGGCTGCAAAAGGTTTCTGGACCGGGTGTGGCGGCTGCAGGAGATGCTGACGGAGGGGGAGGGTTATTCCTCCGATTTGAAGGCTTCCTTCCACGCCACGGTGAAAAAGGTGGGTGAGGACTACGAAAAGATGAAGTACAACACAGCCATCGCCGCCATGATGAGCCTGACGAACGACATCTATTTAAAGAACCAGATCACAAAAGCCGAGCTGAAAACGCTGCTGCTGCTTCTGTCGCCGGTAGCACCCCATATCTGCGAAGAAATGTGGGAGGCGCAAGGCTTTGGCACGCCCCTCCACCATCAGCCCTGGCCATCCTACAGTGAAAAAGAGATGGCGGTCAGCGAGGTGGAGATAGCCATTCAGATCAACGGCAAAGTGCGGGGCCGCATCACGATCCCCGCCGAATTGACGAAAGAGCAGGCGGAGGAAACGCTGCCCTGTCATCCCGAAGTGAAAGCGTTGGTAGGGGATAAAGCCATCCGCAAAATCATATTTGTGCCGGGCAGGCTGCTCAATATCGTAGCCGGCTGATTTTTACCGGGGCTTTGCCAATAAACGCCTCTTTTTCCGGGAATACTCCCGGTGAAAGGGGCGTTTTTGCCATGGAAAAAAAACCGAAAAACCGCAAGAAGCTCAAAAAAGAAGAATTGCTGGGCCGCATGATTCGCGACCCCGAATCCACCGACGTTCTGGGCAGCTACACGGGTACGCCCAGGGACGGCGGTAAACCGGAGCAGGATGCCGACGACTTGTAGCCGGATGCGGGAAATTTTTTCTGGCCCGCAGCCCTTGCCCACGGAAACGTGCATGAGGAAACGCGGGGAGGGCCGCTGTCAGCCGTTGGCCCGCCCCGTTTTTTTGCATTCCTGCATATTTCCGTATGTGCACCCGACTGTATATACTGCATATCCTGCATACTGTGCATAAAAAAACGAAAAAAACACAAGGAGGGTATTGACATGTACAAGCGGTAATGTTAGTGTTTCCTTCATAAAGGAAAACATCCGTATGCGGCGTGTCTTCCTTTGGACAACCGATAAAAATGAAGGAGGAAGATACAAATTATGCGTAAAATTGCAGCGGTCTTGATGGCAATGGTCTGCGTGCTGGCGCTTGCAGGCACGGCACTGGGCGAGGGCCTGACGCTTACGGAGGGCGTGCTTCAGGTTGGTATGGAAATCGGGTATCCCCCCATGGAATATCTTGCGGAAGACGGCACAACGCCCATTGGGTTTGATGTGGATGTGGCCAACGAACTGGCCACCCGCCTTGGTCTTAAGGTGGATTTGGTGGACACCACGTGGGACGGTATCTTCGCCTCCCTGGATTCCAACCGGTACGATGTAATCATCTCTGCCGTGAGCATCACGCCGGCCCGCCAGGAGAATTACAACCTGACCAAGCCCTATATCGCCAACAAGTTGGTGCTGGTGGTGGCCAAAGACCTGCCCATCGAATCTCCCGATGATCTTGCCGGCTATAAGGTAGCGGTACAGACCGAGACCACCGCTGATGAATTCATGAAGGCAAAGATGGAAGCGGGCCTTGCAATCAACGATTACTACGTATACGACAAAATCATACAATGTTTTGAGGAACTCAAGTTGGGCCGTGCAGACGCCGTGCTGGTGGACAGCGTGGTCGCCGCATACTACCTGGGCGCCGATGCCGACAAGTTCTCCATCGTATGGGAGAACGAGGAAGCCGAACCCATGGGATTGTGCCTGAAGAAGGGCAACGATAAGTTGACCCAGGCCATCGAAGAAGCTATTGACGCCATGTATGCCGACGGAAAAATGGCTGAGATTGCCATCAAGCATTTCGGCTACGATGCCACGGAAAACGTGCGGTAAGGTTTAAACGCTGAAACGGAAAAGGGGCTTGTCCGTCATTGCCCGGCGGGGTGATGACGGACAAGCGTATTTCTTTACAAAGTATAGACCCAGGGGGATGGGCCATGAGCACACTGGAGAAGATTGGGAAATGGATGCCGGCGCTTTTGGAGGCCACGGGGATCACCTTGTCGCTGACGGTGCTGGCAGTGAGCTGCGGGCTGGTGATCAGTATTTTTCTGGCGCTGGGAAAGATATCCAAATCAAAGGTGCTGCAAAGGATATCCAGCGCCTATGTTTTTTTCTTTCGCGGCACGCCGCTGCTGATGCAGCTGTTTTTCATCTATTATGGGCTGCCCTATATTCATCCCGCGCTGACCATCCAGGACAGGTTTGCCGCGGCCTGGATCGCCTTTGCGCTGAACTCCGGGGCCTACCTGGCGGAGATCATACGGGCGGCCATACAGTCCATCGACAAAGGGCAGTTTGAGGCCTCCAGGGTGTTGGGCATGACCTATGGACAGACCATGCGGCTGATCATCATCCCCCAATCCATCCGGCGGCTGATTCCTCCGGTGGGCAATGAGTTCATCATGGTAATCAAGGATACTTCCCTGGTTTCCTCCATCGCTTTGGTGGACCTGATGAAAAAAACATCACAGATCATGTCCTCCAGCGCCAGCGCCATGGTGTACCTGCCTGCCATGGTGATATATCTATGCATCACGGCGGTGTTTACCTGGGTGTTCAACCGCCTGGAGAAGAAATTCAGCGTCTACCAGTAATACGGACTTATAGCTTATGAAATGGTCATAGGAGGAGCCGCCATGGTCATGATCCAGACGGAGCACGTCTGCAAGCAATTCGGGGATTTGCGGGTACTCAAAGATGTGAGCGTATCCATTGACAAGGGCGAGGTGGTGTGCATCATCGGCCCGTCCGGCTCGGGCAAATCCACTTTTTTGCGCTCTCTGATCCATCTGGAAAAGATCACCTCCGGCCGGATCATCATCGAAGGGCAGTTATTGGACGACCGCAAGGACGGCGTGAACAGCGTGAAGCTCGCGCCCAAGGAGCGCAGCCAGCTGCTTTTGAAAATGGGCATGGTCTTTCAGTCTTTCAATTTGTTTCCCCACCGCACCGTTTTGCAGAACGTGATGGTGGCGCCGGTCAACGTGAAAAAGATGGATGCAAAAAAAGCCGAAACCATCGCCCGCGACCTGATACGGCGGGTGGGGCTTTCGGAAAAAACGGACGAGTACCCCGCCCGCCTGTCCGGCGGGCAGCAGCAGCGGGTTGCCATCGCCCGCGCGCTGGCCATGCAGCCGGAAATCATGCTGTTTGACGAGCCCACCTCAGCGCTGGACCCGGAACTGGTGGGCGAGGTGCTCAGCGTTATCAAAAGCCTGGCGGACGAGGGCATGACCATGGTGGTTGTGACCCACGAGATGGGCTTCGCACGGGAGGTGGCGGACCGCGTGATCTTTATGGATCAGGGTTCCATCGCCCAGCAGGGCACACCCAAGGAGATTTTCAGCAACCCTGAGAATGAAAGATTGCGGCAATTTTTGCAAAGCGTATTGTAAATATCAAGTACATAACATAAAGCGGGGGAAGCAGCCGCTCCCCCCGTTTTATGTTATGCAACTGTATCCACGGCACAAGGATTTTCCTCCGCCTGCTGAATGCGCCATATTTTCAGGGAAAGGAGCAGCGCCGCCATGCATAGCAGTGCCGTCAGCACAAAAGGCAGCGACCGGTTAAGCTCCGCCAGCGCCCCGGCCAACGCGCCTACGGGGGAAGTAATCAAAAGGCACATGGCCAGAAACAAACCGTTCATCCGCGCCCTTTCTTCCCGGTCCATGCTCAGCATTTGCAGCGATGAGGTAAGGGGGCTCAATATCGCCAGGGACAGCGCCTCTGAAAGAACGCCAAGGCCAAGCAGCATATAGGAGCCGGTGCGCAAAAAGATCAGCATGCATTGCACCGCGCCAAAACAGGAGAAGGCAATCAGCAAAGGCCTTTTGAACTTACGTACATCCAGCTTTCCGGTAAACAGGAAATATCCGCTCACAAAAACCAGGGAACGCAGCATGGCGAACATGGACAGGTTTTTTTCGGCGATGCCAAGCTTTTCCGTTATCAAAAGCGGCCAGAAATTGTCCACAACGCTCCTGATGGCGCCATAGCAGGCCAGCAGCGCCACCGTGTACACCACACGGGGCGTCTTGAGCATTTTCAAAAGCACATGGCGGCTGTCCAGAAGGTGCTCCAGCAGTTTGCGCCGCTTAAACTCCTCCTGGCGCCGCATGCCCACCGCCGTTTCATGGGTCATAAAATACAAAAGGACAAACTTGATGGTCATCAGCACAAAGGTAATCCCATACAAAACGCGCATGGTGGGCACAACGGAATACTTATCCACAAAAAAATAAGAAACGGGAGCCACAAATCCCGCGATAAGCCCGGCGATGTTGCTCAGGGAATACAGGTGCACCAGCTTGCTTTCCGGCGCCTCCTCCACAAAAAGAAGCGTCCAGGAATTTTCCGTTACGCGGACCATGCCGTTGAACAGCGCCGCGATCAAAAACCAGTATGCATTTTGCGCGAGCATCCATAGCAGGGCCGGCACGCTCCAGCACAGTATATCAAACACCAGGGTGCACATCCTGCGCCCCATTTTGTCTGTAAGCACCCCGCCCAAAAGCGCCCATAGCATTTGGGACACAAAAAACACGGTGGTCGTCACGCCAATCATCAGCGGCGATACCCCCAGCGCTTTCATGTATATGGAAGCGAAAGGGATGTACAGATTATAGGGAATGCCCCACAATGGCTCGGTTATAAGGCATGCGCGCTCGTTGCCCTTGACATGGACCAGCGTATCAATCAGTGGATGGGACATAATTCTTTTTCCAAAACCGGCCATAAAAAACCTCACGTGCGCATGCACCGCGCCGTGCGTATGATAGCATTTGCCAAGGGTGGTGTCAAGGCGCGGCACAGCACCTGCTTGGTAAAGGCAGAATGCGGCGGCCAGCTTTTAAGCGAATGGTTCGGCATTATGTTTCATTGCCTTGGCATTGGGGTATTCTTAGTTCAGAAAGCAAAACTCAACCCGGCGGTCAACCGGCGGGCAGCAAAAAAGGCAGGTAGATATGCATGGAAAAGACGTTTTGGAAGGCATTGGAAAGCCGTCACAGCGTCTATGGTTTTGACAGGGAAAAGCCTGTGGCGCAGGATAAAGTTGTAGAAATCGTGGAGAAGGCGCTTACGCTTGTACCGTCGTCCTTCAATTGCCAAAGCACCCGCATCGTGGTGCTCTTTGGCGAGCATCATAAAAAGCTGTGGGATATTACATTGGATGCACTTGGCAAGGTAACGGACGAAAAGCAGTTTGCGAAGACGGAAAAGAAAATCCGCGGCGACTTCCAGTCCGGCTATGGCACCATTTTGTTTTTTGAGGATTCGGCGGTGGTAAAGGGTCTGCAGGAACAGTTTTCCTTGTATGCCGACCGGTTCCCCGTATGGTCGGAGCATACCGCCGCCATGCATCAGTTCACCGTATGGGTTGCCTTGGCCCAGGAAGGCTTGGGCGCGTCGCTGCAGCATTATCATCCCCTGATCGATGACGCGGTGCGCAAGGAATGGCATGTGCCGGATTCCTGGAGGCTTACGGCTCAGATGCCCTTTGGCAAGCCGCTTTCCGCTCCGGAAGAAAAGGAGCATATGGCCATGGCGGAAAGGCTCAAGGTGTTTTCCTGATATCCCGGGCCAAGGGCCAATTTTGACAATAAAAAAGGAGGCAGCCCCATGTTGAAACCGGATGTAAAAAAGCTTCTGAACGAGCAGATCAACAAGGAACTCTTTTCCGCCTACCTGTACCTTGCCATTGCGAATTACTATGGCGAAAAAAACCTGAACGGCTTTGAAAACTGGTTCCTGGTGCAGGCAAAAGAGGAGCAGGACCACGCCATGCTCTTCCGCCAATACCTGCTCAACGAAGGCGCGGATATTTCTCTCCTTGCCATCGACGCGCCCCAGAATGCGTTTGATTCCTTCCGGGCGCCCCTTACCGAATCCCTGAAGCATGAGCAGTTTGTGACCCAAAGCATCTACGCCATCTATGCACAGGCGCAAAAGGCGGGTGATTTCCGTACCGTGAATTTCCTCAACTGGTTCGTAACCGAGCAGGGCGAAGAGGAAAAAAACGCGGATGAGCTGATCAAGCGCTTCGACCTGTTCGGCGGCGACGCCAAGGGCTTGTACATGCTCAATGCGGATTTGGGCACCCGCGTATACGCGCCGCCCTCCCTGGTGCTCTAATCAATACCGGAAGCGATAAAACGAAATGCCCGGCGGCAATCAGCCGCCGGGCATTTCGCACGGAAAAAAGCAGGCCGGTTCAGCCTTCCTCAGACCAGGTGGAGAGCGCTTCCTCCACGGTTCGCAGTATCTCCTGCAAAGCGGTTTGCTTCTTGCCAAGAAGCTGGCCCGCATAGGGGTGCGGCTTGTGCGTCAGACTCTCGGAGAGCAGCCCGTCCATACTCACATCCAACACATTTGCCAAAGCCACCAGCGTTTCCAGGCTGGCTTTGCGGGTTCCACGCTCAATATGGCCCAGAAAAGACAGGGAGATATTTGCTTTTTCCGCCAGATGCTCCTGTGTCCATCCGCGCAGGATGCGTTCCCGCCGGATGCGTGCCCCAAGCGAGGAGTAATCCATGGAACAAGTACCCTCCCAAAATTAAAAAATTTCTTAGAGAATATCGGATTGTGTTTCAAATGAACATAAGACATAAGCATTATTCTGCACCATAAGAAGCAAATCAGCAAGCGAATTGCTAAAATTACCAAACAATTGGCCGTATAGAAGAAAGCGCGGCCACAAAAATATTTGTAAAGGGTGTACAAAACGCTGCCCTCGTGATATAATACTTTATGTTAACCCAGCCAGGTATGCATCCGGGTCATTCCTCCTCGTTCAACGCCCAAAACCGATGGGATCCACGGGAGCGACGGCAAGGCACATAGGTTTGGGTAAATAATGAACTTTGGAGGGAACCCATCATGTATCAGGACAAAACCTTGACCTGCCGCGAGTGCGGCGCCGAATTCGTATTCTCTGGCTCCGAACAGGCCTTCTTCGCTGAGAAGGGCTTTCAGAATGAGCCCAGCCGCTGCCATGCCTGCCGCGCCAACAGGCGCAATGCCCAGGGTGGCGGTGCCCGCGGCGGCGAGCGCCAGATGTACGAAGTAATCTGCGATGGCTGCGGCCGCACCACCCAGGTGCCTTTCCAGCCCCGCGGTGACCGGCCCGTGTACTGCCGTGAGTGCTTCGACGCCCAGCGTCAGAGCCGCTACTAAGAGGATTGAAGAAGCGCCGTCGAGTCATTCGACGGCGCTTTTTTTATTTCAAATTTTCGTGCCGGCAAAAAAAATCGCCGGCAAAATGTATCGCGTTTACCAGATGGACAAAGACGCTTTGTTAGCCCAATCTGCTCAGATCAATTTTCTCCACGGCCTTCAAAAGAAGCAGCCCAAGAATGTATACGGCGCCCGTCTGGCCCAGGGCCACATAACCCATGGAGGACCAGAGTTCAAAACCGTTCACCACATGCAGTATAATGCCGACAACGATTGCGTTGATAATCACCGGGGGCAACGCGGCGGCATAACGGTTTTTCCGCAGCATATAGGTCAGGATAGCGGCGGCAAGCGTTGCCAGGCTGCCAAATATCACGTCAACAGGTCCAAATCCGCCCAGCAGGTTTGCCAGCAAGCAACCCACAAACAGGCCTGGTATGGCCTGCGGTATCAAAATGGGCAGCAATGTCATTGCTTCGGCCACACGAAATTGTACAGGCCCATAGCTGATAGGCGCCAGCGCGTAGGTGAGAACTGCGTAAACGGCTGCGATGGCGGCACCAAGGGCCAGCCCTTTGGGCGTCAATAAACTTTTGCGCATACAGTACCCCGCTTTCATTTGAATGCTTTGAAGAATATACCACAATTGCCCCGGCATATCAACAGGCGGGCCTGCGCAAAATACGCCTGCCGGAAGGGATTTTCCTTTGGGCAGGCACATCCTGAACTATGCGGGGAGGTATGCGGGTTGTCTCATCACAGCCAGGGGCAATGCATTCATTGCAATGTGGAAAGCTGTCAGTACAACGACAAGCAAAATCTTTGCGCCCTTGATGCCATCCAGGTGTCGCCCAAGACCAGTTGCGGCTCGGGCAAGCCGGATGAAAGCTTGTGTTCAAGCTACAGAAGCCGCGGGAAGTAAGGAAGCCTTTCATGGGAGGCCTATCTGCGATAGGCCTCCCATGATGCGTGGTATCCTGTATACCCATAGGTTCCAGAATAAATCCCCTGCACAAATGGCGGAACCGGTCGGGGCCATTTTCTTTGGCGGGGTTCTCATGGGCTCCGCCTCCGGGTCAGGTAGCCCGGGTCAGCATGTTTTCCAGGCCGGAAATTTTAATGGCCAGCAAACCGGAGAAGTCGTCAAGACCCTCCTGACGGCGGTCCATGGTCAGGCCAAGAAACTCCCGGCAGATGCCAAGCATATCGTTGATGGCATCGTGAAGGCGGTTCTGCTCATCCTCCCAGCGCATGCGCGCAAGATCATAGGTAATTTGCAGCCGGTCATATTCCACCGTCTTATCCCGGCCGCGGAAAGCCAGCGCCCGCTGCAGCAGCACGTTGAGCCCTTCCAGCATCTGCTGCACGGCGGGATCGCCCAATGCCTGGGACAGCTGCTGCGCCCGGGCAAGCTGGGCGGCGGTGCGGGCGGGGGCGTCCTGCTGCCGGGAGGCGTCGGCGCCCTCGGGGATGGCAATCCCCTCCCTACGCAATTCTTCCGCCACCTCGGCAAGGAGATGGGGGCGGTTTTTCAAAATGGACCGGTACTTGTTTTGGTAGCGCAGCATCAGGCACCTGTCGCCCCCGGCCATGCGCATAACGCAGGCCCGCACGGAAACGCCCTGGCCACGGGCAATGAGTACCGTACGCAAAAGCTCCCGCACCTCCTCCTCGGAAAAGGTCTGGAAGGGCGCCGCACGGTTAAGGCCGGTTTCCGGCCGCTGGCGCAGCTGTGCGTAATAGTAATTGCGGATACTGTTGGGCTTTCTGCCCAGGGAGGACGCCACTTGTTCAAACACGCTGCGCAAGGGTGTCCCTTGGCGGGACGCTTCCCGGACGGCGCAGAACAAGGTGTCGGATTCCTCATCGCGCCAGCCGGTGCGGGAGCTCCTATGTAAAGCCTGTTCCATTCTCTCATCCCTCCATAACGGGTTAGTCAGTACATAGTATGCACACGCTTGGGCGGCGATATACGAAAAAAGGATCAACGGATAGATTCAAATACGTCCAAAAGAACGCCACCATTTGTAAATATGCTGTGGGAAATACTTTGAAGGCTCTGCGCATCATGGGAAAAGGCGTTGGGGAGGATCAAATCGCCCTTCAGGCTGCCCTCCACCCGGCCGAATACGGGATCGGGCCCATAGTTTGAAACATCTGCGGAAAGCGGCATCAGACTGCTTTGGGAAAGGTCGTACTGCCCGTCAGGCGAAAGCAGCGCTTGAAGATAGGCCATTGCCAGGTCCTGCCCATCGCCGGGCACGATGCCCGCGGCCAGGTACATATCGGTAGCAGGCAATGGCGGCATCAAAACCGCGAAGGGCTTGCCCTTTGCGGCAAGGCTCCGCAAAAGCCTGGACGGGAGCATGGCAGCCCGGCAGCGGCCCGACAAAAAGTCGCTATACACCGCATCCTGGGAGGCCGTTCCAAAGCCTGACTGCAGTATGCCCGCGGGGAAAACGGCCTTGCCCCCGGACATCGCGGTAAAAAGCATCAGCGGCATGCCGGCAGCGCTCTGGAAATCGCATACGGCGGATTTGCCGCGGGGGACCGATGCAAGGGCGGATAGCAGGTCGGCAAAGGAAGGCTCTTTTTCCAAAACAGGCTCGGCCGTCTTTTTGGCGCCGATGCCAAGCAGCGGCGTGGGCGCGGGCGTGGCTGCCGCGGCTCCGGTAAGTGCGGGGTCATAGGCCAGTACATAACCGTCCATGCATACCGGTATGGCGTATTGCATCCCCTGCCATCTGCCGGCCCTAAGCGCCCCGTCCCCCAGCAGAAAATCCCCCGTCAACGGCAGAAAAAGGCTTTCCGGGCTTTTAACAGCGCCAGGCCCAAACAGTATCAAATCCGGCAGCACGCCATCCGGCCGCACAAGCTCCTGGGCCTTGGCCGAACGAAGGTAAACAGAAACACCGCCCCGCTCCTCCTCCAACCTGGCGGCCTGGCGCTTGAGCCAAGGGGCGGAATAAAGTGAATCCTCTATCAGCCACACGCGCAAGAGCCGCTTTTCTGGTGCCGAAATGCCCGGAGGCAGTGCGTCCTCCCGGCTCAAGGCCCGCTCCCATACCTTGGGGAAAAGCAGCGTCAATATCAGCGTAAGGCACAAAAATACAAGGATGGCAAGCCGCCGCCCCAATTGATTCCCTCCCCCGCGCTGGTAATCCTGAAACTAGCGTATGCAGGCGCAGCTGAAAAAAGATTCTGTTTGCCAAATCTGTGGGAATTTCCTATAATGAAAACAGGAGACTGGCAGAACGGAGGATTGTGATCTTGGATTATCGTGACTCCTACGCATGCTGGCGCAAGGATTTTGCATCGGATACACAGATGATGGCGGAGCTTCACAGCATTGCCGGGAACGAAAAGGAAATTGAAGACCGCTTTTATAAAGAGCTTGCCTTTGGCACCGCCGGCATGCGGGGCGAATTGGGCGCGGGGCTCAACCGGATGAACGTGTACAATGTGCGCCGGGCTACCCGCGGCCTGGCCAAATATTTGCTGAAGAACCCCGGGAATGCCGCCCGCGGCGTGGCCATCGCTTACGACAGCCGCCGCATGAGCAAAGAGTTTGCCAGGGAAACGGCCCTGGTTTTATGCAAAAGCGGCGTTCGCGCCTTTTTGTTTGACGCGCTCAGGCCGGTTCCCATTTTGTCCTTTGCGGTACGGCACCTGAACTGCGTCGCGGGGGTGGCCATCACCGCCAGCCACAACCCGCCCCAGTACAACGGCTACAAGGTTTACGGGGAAGACGGGGCGCAGCTTGGCCCCGAAGCCGCACGGGAGGTTACGGGCTTCATACGGGAAACGGGCTATGATGACGCCTTGCCCATGGCGGAGGACGAAGCGCTTAAAAAAGGACTTTTGCACATGATCGGCAACGCGCAGGTGGATGACGAGTACATCCGCCGTGTGCGGACATTGTGCGTTCAGCCGGAGCTGATGAAACGGGAAGGCAGCAGGCTGTCCATCGTATACACGCCGCTGCACGGCTCGGGCAATGTGCCTGTTCGCCGCATATTAAAAGAAGTCGGCATTACCAACGTTGCTGTGGTAAAGGAGCAGGAGCAGCCCGATCCCAACTTTTCCACCATAGCCGTGCCCAACCCGGAGGACCCTGGCGCCTTTTTGCTTGCGATGGAGCTGGCCAACAAGGTGGGAGCCGACGTAATTTTCGGCACCGATCCGGACTGCGACAGGCTTGGCGTAGCGGTCAGGGACAAGGCGGGACAGTTTCAGCTGCTGACCGGAAACCAAATCGGCTGTGTTCTGCTTCACTATATCCTGTCTACCCGAAAAAAGCTGGGTACGCTCCCCCCCAACGGGGCCGCTGCCAAGTCCATTGTCACAACAGAGCTGGCCAGGGCCATCTGCCGCGACCATGGCGTGGCCATGTTCGACACGCTGACGGGCTTCAAGTTTATCGGCGAGTTGATACAGCAGTTTGAAGACAGCGGCAGCCACACCTTCCTGTTCGGCTTTGAGGAAAGCTACGGATATTTGTCAAGCACCTTCGTCCGGGACAAGGACGGGGTGAATGCATCTCTTTTGCTGGCGGAGGTGGCCACCGCCTGCAAGGCGGAAGGGATCACCCTGTATGACAGGATGCAGGACATCTTCAAACAGTATGGCTTTTATGTGGAAAAAGTGGTATCGAAAACACTTCCGGGGAAAGACGGCCTTGCCAGAATGCAGGAAATTATGGCGGCACTGAGAAAAAATCCGCCCAAAGAGCTGGCGGGAATCCCCCTCCTCGTGCGGCGGGATTACCTGGCAGGGCTTAAGACCGATGCGGCGGGGAATGAAACCCCGATGGGCCTGCCGGAGTCGGATGTGCTGTATTATGAGCTGCTGGGCGGCCATTGGGTTTGCATTCGCCCCAGCGGGACAGAGCCCAAGATCAAGCTGTACGTGAACACCTGCGCCGGGGAAGAAAGCACATCCCAGGCGTTGAACAATGCGCTGATCCGCTCTTCGGAGGCGCTGCTTTCCTGACGCGGTGGTACAAAAGAGTCCGCCCCGTCCGCGCAATGCGGGCGGGGCGGCGCATTTCCGTTCATTTTTCTTATTTCCCTTCCAGGCTTCCAAGAAAGCTCCTCAAACAATCCCGCAGCGAAACGGCTTCCTCGGCGGAGAGCCCTGCGATGCACAGCATCCTTTCCGGAATGGCCTGCGCCTGAACCTTCAAATCCCTGCCCTTTTCGGTGAGACAAACCTCCACACTGCGCTCATCCTTCTTGCTTCGATGCCTGAGCAAAAGCCCCTTTGACTCCATCCGCCTGATCAGCGGCGTCAGTGTGCCGGAATCAAGGTAAAGCGCTTCTCCCAGGGATTTAACGGTCTGCCCGTCCTTTTCCCACAGCGACATAAGCAGTATGTACTGGGTATACGTCAGCCCCATGGGGGACAATACCGGCTCGTACCTGCGCAAAAGCTCCTTGGAGCAGGCGTACAGCGCAAAGCAAAGCTGGCGGTCAAGGCGCAGGGAATCCTCCATAGTGAAATCTCCTTTTACAGCAACGCTTCAATATGTTCCGCCAGGTCCCCCGGCTTCGTCTGCGGAGAGAACCTCCGCACCACCCGGCCCTGCCGGTCTATCAGGAATTTGGTAAAGTTCCACGGAATGATTTTGCGGCCGGCGCTCCGTTTCAAATACCCGAACAGCGGATGGGCCGCGCGCCCATTCACCAGCACCTTGGAAAACGTGCTGAACGTTACGCCATAGTTGAGCTGGCAAAAGGACTGTATCTCCTCATCCGTGCCCGGCGCCTGGTTCATGAATTGGTTGCAGGGAAAATCCAATACCTCAAAGCCCCGGCTTCCGTACGTGTCGTACAGCTCCTGCAGTCCCTTGTACTGGGGCGTAAAGCCGCAGCCCGTGGCAGTATTCACAATGAGCAGCACCTTGCCTTTATATTCGGACAAAGACACGTCCCGTCCTTTTGCATCCTTCGCGGTAAAATCATACAGCGTCATGCTGGGACACCTCCTTAATATTTTACAATTTAATTGTACACAATTTATTTGGAGATGTCAAACTGTTTCCGCCCATGAAACAAAACCGCCTCACGCAGGCATCATTTTTTGTGTATGCAGTTTTCGCAAGCTGTCAAGCCTCTCTCCGGTGATGCCGTATTCCCCGAGAAAAAACGCCTCATAGGAAGGGTACCTGGAACGGATGGCATTCAGGGCCGACCAAATAAGCTCATCAATCCCCGTCATCATCCGTGTCAGCAATTCTTCCGCCGCCTTTGAAATGCCCGCCGCAACCAGCTTTTCCACCTGGCGGCGGTTGGCCTCCTTTCTAAATACGCTGGACAGAAGATAATCCTTGACAACCATCTCCTGCGAAACACCCAGGGCCAGCAAAAGAAGCGCGCCACCCACGCCGGTTCGGTCCTTGCCCGCGCTGCAATGCTGATACATAGGCAGCGTATCCCCGCTGTCCAGGGAAAGGAGCATCGGCTCATAGGCGTTGCGCTGGAAGGGCAGAGCCGCGTACAGTTC
Source organism: Bacillota bacterium (assembly GCA_023392755.1). Taxonomy (GTDB): domain Bacteria; phylum Bacillota; class Clostridia; order Christensenellales; family Aristaeellaceae; genus JAEWAH01. The sequence goes on along the minus strand of JAEWNM010000067.1, from coordinate 1,510 downwards.
CTTGAACAGCGTAAACACATCCCCGGCCGCTTCCGGCGTGTTCACCGTTTTCAAATGGGCAAGCATGTCCCTGTTGGCAAAGTCCTGGAACCGCTTTTCCGCGGGGACGGCGGGAACCCATACATACTCCGCCCCCGGGGGGCATTCGTCCGGAACGCGTTCTTGTTCCCTTTGCGTGCGGTAATCAAACACCCTTTTCAATCGAAGCCCGGCAAGGGCGCCACGCTCCCTTTCGCCAAGCCCGCTTAAGGGACCGCCCCTGAAAAACCTGCCCCACTTCACCGCAGTGCCATCGGCCGCGGGGTAGCCCCCAAGGTCCCGGAAGTTCTCCACGCCTGCAATCTCCAGGCCACGGGAAGCGGCCGTCAGCAAGGAGCCATCCTCCTGCTCAAGGAAAAAATACAGTCTTTCCCCTTCAAGGGGCGAGGGCAGCGTAATATGCGGTTCTTCCATGGCGCATAAAAGCACGCGACCGCCGCCGTCCGGGTCCCGGCTGTAATACAGCCTGGGGGAATGCGGCAGCACTCCCCGCTCGATTTCATACGAACCGTCAGCATAGCGAACAATGAAACGATTGATTTCCTTCATTCTTCCCTCCTGCGCATTTTTTCAGGGATGGACGGCGGGGGTACCTTCACGATGGCCCAGGGAGCGGACATACTCTTTGGGCGTCATGCCAAAGCATTTGTGAAAAGCCCGGTAAAACGTGCGTATGCACTCAAAGCCCGTCATCAGGGATATTTCCAGCTGCGTCAGATCGCTTTGCGCAAGGAGCCTGGCCGCTCTGCGGCAGCGCAGGCTGTTGACATAATCGGAATAGGAACATCCGAAATTGTCACGAAACAGATGGGAAAGGCGGCTTCGGCTGTAGCCCAGGTGGCGGGCCAGCTTTTCCATGCTCAGGGAGGAGGCGCTGTTTTCCTGCAGGTAGGAGAGCATGTTGCGCATAAGCCCAGCCGGGGCTTTGATGGGCATATCGGCCAGGCCCACCCTATCCATCAATATACCCAAAAGAAGCTGGCTGAAGCCCCGTTTTGCCTCCATGCCCATTGTGTCCCAGCGGCTTTGCATCAATGGAATCAAGGCGGACATCTCGCCCCCCTCATCCTCGTAAACGGGCCTTGAAAACCGTTTGTTGGCCAATGCTTTTTCCAAAATGGGCACAAAGGAAACGGGGATGATCAAAACGATGACATCCGACGTGCCTTCCGTAAAATACCGGTGCACCGTATAGCTGGATGTAATCAGCAGGTTCCCCTTCCCAACGTCATGGCGCTGGCCGTCCAGGATGGCGCTCATCATGCCCTCCGCCACATACACAAGCTCTATGCTGGAGTGGAAATGCGGCATGTAGCTGTTGTTCCTGGATCTAAAGCAAAAGGTCTGTTCCATGTCGTCCCGGAATTGCTCATAGACTTCAGGCATGGCATCACCCCCCCCCAAGAGCACAATCTGTCACTAAATGCATGGCCTTTGTCATGACAATTATAGCGCATATGCGGTACAATAA